>DOIS01000133.1:0-162 GCA_003511785.1 Paracoccaceae bacterium | reverse complement strand
CGCGGCTAGGCGCAAGGGCTTAGGTTTCGGTCTTGTTACCGCTTACGCGGCAACTGCAACCGGAGCACGATTGTCGTTGGCAATTATGCTTTACGGACCGATAACGGTGGTACCTCACCGGGACAAAGCCACGCCTTTACACGTTCGTCGATCCTGTTTCGG
>DOIS01000135.1 GCA_003511785.1 Paracoccaceae bacterium | reverse complement strand
GCCGATATCCTCGAGCACCTCGTCGCGGGGGCGGCCCAGCTCGGCGCATAGCCCCGCCAGCGCGCGTTCGGTGAGCGCGTCGTCATAGCTCAGCATGGCCTCGAACCCCGAGGTGGGGAGGCCGGCCCGGTCGGTCACCGCCTGCCACAGACCCTCGCCATAGCTGTGCACGGCGAATCCTTGTATCGCGCGGTTTATCAGCCCATGCATCCGCATCCCCTTTTTCCTCGCGCAGTCTCGCGGGCGGTTCTTAACAAAGCCCCAACATCTCCAATTGCGCGGATTTTCCGCGCCGCGCGCCCGGCACGGTTTACTTGCCCGCGCCGCTGGCCGAGCATGGCTGCCGGGGACAGGGGACGGGACAGGTCATGCAGATCACCGCGAACGGCATCGCGCTGGAATTCGATGCGCAGGGGCCCGAGGACGGGGCGCCGCTGATCCTGATCCGCGGGTTGGGCAGCCAGATGATCCATTGGTCCATCGCGCTGATCGAGGCACTGGCCGACGCGGTCCATCGCGTGATCCGGTTCGACAACCGGGACGTGGGCCGCTCGCAACGCTGCCCCGCGCCCGGCGTCCGGGCCACGGCCCGCGACATCCTGGCCCAGGCGGGCGAGGGGATGCTGCCCGCCCCGGCCTATATGCTCGAGGACATGGCGCGCGACGTGGTCGGGCTGATGGACGCGCTGGAGATCGAGCGCGCCCATGTGCTGGGCATCTCGATGGGTGGCGCGATCGCGCAGGTGCTGGCGCTGGAGCACGGTGCGCGGCTGCTCTCGGCGACCATCGTGATGAGCGCCTGCCGTCCGCTGGCCGGCGCCGCCGCCCCCGACCGGCTCTCGGCGCTGCTGGCCCGGCCGATGGACGAGGCGGCCTATGTCGAGGCCTGGGTCGAGGAGCACCGCGCCCATGGCAGTCCCGGCTATCCCATGCCCGAGGCCGAGATCCGCGCCGAGGCGCGGCTGGCCCATGCGCGCGGCTATGACGCCGAGGGCATCAACCGCCAGCTCCTGGCCGTGGCCGCGGCCCCCGGGCGCTGCGCGGCGCTGCGCCGGGTCGCGGTGCCCTGCCTGGTGATCCACGGGGCCGATGACGCGCTGATCCCGCCG
Organism: Paracoccaceae bacterium; assembly: GCA_003511785.1. Lineage (GTDB taxonomy): Bacteria > Pseudomonadota > Alphaproteobacteria > Rhodobacterales > Rhodobacteraceae > UBA7951. The sequence goes on along the minus strand of DOIS01000135.1, from coordinate 2,053 downwards.
GAGGCCGGCCAGGAGATCGCCGCGCATATCCCCGCCGCGGCCTATGTGGAACTGCCGGGCATGGGCCATATCATCACGCCCGCCCTGGCGCCCACCTTCGCCAAGGTGGTGACGGGCTTCCTCGGCGGGGTTCAGTCGCCCAGGCTGTAGGCCCAGTCGGCCAAGCCGCTCTGCCCGTCTTCGCTCAACTCGTAGACCCCGCGCGTCACCCGCCGGAACCAACCGTAATGATTGTCCGCCATCAGCCGCGTCGCCGCCGCCACGCCGGTCTCGCGCGCCACCACGGCGCCGCGCGCCGCCCCGTGCCGGGCGAGGAACCCGGCGCAGCGCAGAGCGTCCTGGCGATAGCCGGTGACGATCCCGTGCCGCGTCGCCCCGCCGGCATTGGGATCGCCGCTCAGCCGGTCGAACTCGCGCAGGAGCCGCGCCGCCTTCCGGGGCGACTTGCGCGGGGCGTAGGGGCCGGGGTCGCAGTTCACCTCGGCCAACCCGTCCGCGCGCACCAGGATCAGGCCCAGCCCCAGCCGGCGGCAGAGCGCGCGATTGTCGCGCAGCGCGCGCCGGGCGGTGCGCCCGGTGGGACGGGGGACCGCGATATAGACGTGATCGGTGAGCGCCAGCCGCGCCACCGCCTGGGTGTAGAGCGAGAGCGCAAAGCCGCGTTTCAACTCGACGATGACCGGCGCCTCGTCGCCGCGCCGGGCCACCACGTCGGCGGCGCCCACCTCGCCCTTGACGACATAGCCCTGACGTTCCAGCAGCGCCTTGACCGGCGGATACAACTCGGCCTCGCGCCGCTCTGCCACAGATCGTTCTCCCTTCGCCGACGCTCATGTGCGTGTTGCGCGCCGCCCCGGACCACGCGACCTGGCCGGTCTGCCGGTTTGCCGGGCAGGTCGAGGGCGGCAGGCCGCCTGAGCCCGCGCCTGCCGGGCCGGTCCCTTGCGCCGGTGCCGTGTTATATGTCACAAGACCCTAAAGATCGCTCTTCGGTTTGAACAGCCCGCCGCGCGCGATTTTGCTTGCGAGACCCGACATGACCAACCCCTACAGTGGATTGCCGTCATCCGCGTTCTGGCGCAGCGGCGTCTCCGATGTCTCGGCGCTGGAGTTCGCCGACATCTACCGGCCCCGCTTCGAGGTTGGCCGCGACATGGCCATCGCCGCCGCGGGAAGCTGTTTCGCACAGCATATCGGCCGACAGTTCAAGGAGCGCGGATACCGGTTTCTCGATGTCGAGCCCGCGCCCGGACCGCTGGCCCCCGAAAAGCGCCCGGCCTACGGGTTCGACATGTTCTCGGGCCGCTACGGCAATGTCTATTCGGTGCGCCAGCTGGTCCAGATGTTCGACCGCGCGGCGGGCCGGTTCCAGCCCGAGGAAACCGTGTGGGAAACCGACGGCCGGTTCTACGACCCGTTCCGCCCGGGCATCCAGCCGGGCGGTTTCGCCAGCCGTGCCGAGGCCGAGGCCGACACCGCCTGGCACCTCGCGCAGGTGGACCGACTGCTAGACGAGGCCGAACTGTTCGTCTTCACCTTCGGCCTGACCGAGGGCTGGGTGAACCTCTCGGACGGGGCCGCGTTGCCGACCTGTCCGGGCACCGTGGCGGGCCGGTTCGACCCCGAGAAATACGCCTTTCACAACTACACCTTCTCCGAGGTGATGGCCGATGCCGAGCGGTTCATCGCGATGGCGCGGGCGCGCAACCCGGACATGCGCTTCCTGTTCACCGTGTCGCCGGTGCCGCTGACCGCGACCGCCAGCGGCGATCACGTGCTGCCGGCCACAGTCTATTCCAAGTCGGTGCTGCGCGCGGTTTGCGGCGAGCTGACGCAGAAATACGACCATGTCGATTACTTTCCCTCCTTCGAGCTGGTCGCCTCGCACCCGATGCGGGCGATGTATTTCCAGCCCAACCTGCGCTCGGTCTCGCCGGTGGGGGTGGGGCGCGTGATGAACGTGTTCTTCGGCGCCCATGACCGGGCGGATGCCACGGAGGGCGCCACCGCACAGGCCGCGCCGACGGCCCAGGCCCCCCAGGCGGCGCAGCAG
>DOIS01000067.1 GCA_003511785.1 Paracoccaceae bacterium | reverse complement strand
TTTTTCAGCAGCCTGTTAGACCCCCGCTTCGAAGTCGAAGCGGGGGTCCTTTTTCGTGACGATCAATTTTGTGGAAGCCATTCGGGGCGGCTTAAACCTTGGAGGAGGCTACGTCCTTGCGCGCGCCCAGCGCCTCGGGATGCTCGGTTTCGGTGGCATGGAGCATCTGCTCTTCCTCGGTGGGGTGCTCATGGAAGATGTCGAACACCTTGAGCAGAATGACCATGATCGGAATGGCGATGATCCCTCCGATCGGACCCCACAGCCACAGCCAGAACACCAGCGACACGAAGATCATCAGGGGATTGATCGAGATGTTGCGCCCCACCAGCGCGGGAGTGATGAACTGCGCCTCGGTCAGGTTGATCGCCAGATAGGCCAGCGCCGGCGCAAAGCTCAATGGCCCCTCGAAGGCCAGCACGCCCGCCAGCCCGAGCGAGACCAGCATCACCGCCGGCCCGAGATAGAGGACGTAGTTCAGCAGCATCGCAGCGATGCCCCACATGATCGCACCGGGCAGACCGATCAGCGTCATCGCGGCGGCCACGGCGGCGCCCATCACCGCGTTGATCACCGTGATGGTCAGGAAATAGGTCGAGATCACGCTTTCCGCGTTGCGGAACCGGGCCAGCATCACCTTGGTGTCGCGCTTGGTGCCGATCCGTTCCGACAGCCAGTGATAGATCGAATGCCGGGTGAGCAGGAAGAAGAACAGCGCGCCCAGGTAGATCACCACCTTGCCCAGGATCACCGGCGCGAGGAACAGGGCGTCCGTCAAGCCGGGCATCTTGGGCGCTGCCGACGCTGCGTCCGGCTCGGACGTGTCGCCAAGCGCCTGCGCGAATTCGGCGTTCACCTCGTCCAGCCCCTGGATCAGCCCGCGAAAGCTGCGCACCAGCTTCTGCAACTCCCACTTGATGTTGGGAAGCTCCTCGAGCAGCCGCCAGAGATAGGGCTCGACCAGCAGCGCGATTCCGCCGATCACCGCGATCCCGGCGGCCAGGATCAGCGCCGCCGAGAGCACACGGGGCAGGCCGAGCCGCTGCAACCGGCCGGCGGCGGGCGCGAAGATCACACCCGTGACCAGCGCGGCGACCAGCGGGGCCATGATGTCCTCGGCCAGCTCCATCGCGGCCAGAAGCGCAAGCGCGGTCAAAAGAACCGCGCAGTTGCGCACCACGCGGCCGGTCTGTCTGGGCTGGTTTGTCATGCGCTCCAAACGCATACGGCGGGAAAAGGTTCCCTGCCCGGCGCCACCTCGGAGGGCGTCAGCCGCCCAACGCCGACATGTGACGCGAGACCGCGGGCCGGGACATGTCGTTCATGTCGAATTGATGGCGCTCGGGCTTCTCCGCGATGGCCTGGCGGATCGCCTCCATCGCCTCCTCGTCCGAACGGCGCAGCGGTCCGCGCAGATCGACCGAAGCCTCGTCCCCCATGCAGGTGTAAAGACGACCGGTGCAGCTGACCCGGACCCGGTTGCACAGCGCGCAGAAATTGCAGGACATGGGCGAGATGAAGCCAAGCCTGCCGCCGGTCTCGGCGACCGTCATGTAGCGCGCGGGCCCGCCCGAGCTGCGCCGCGACGGCGTCAGCGTCCAGCGGCGGGACAGATCCGCTTGAAGGTCGCGCAGCGACAGCACGCTCCGGCTGCGGTCCTGCCCGGTCTCGCCCAGCGGCATTTCCTCGATCAGGGTCAGGTCCATGCCGCGCCCATGGGCAAAGCGGATCAACTCATCCAGTTCGTCCTCGAAGGCACCCCGGCTGGCAACGGCGTTCAACTTGACCCGCAGCCCGGCGGCGCGCGCCGCATCGATCCCCGCCAGCACGCGGGAGATGTCGCCCAGTCGCGTGATCGCGCGATAGCGGTCGGCATCCAGCGTGTCGAGCGAGACGTTCACCCGCTTCACCCCGCAGCGGGCCAGCCGCTCGGCATGGCGTTCCAGCAGGGTGCCGTTGGTGGTCAGCGTCAGCTCGTCCAGCGCCCCGCTGTCCAGACGCCGAGAAAGATCCGCGAGCAGGTCCATCACGTCGCGCCGCACCAGCGGCTCGCCCCCGGTGATCCGCAGCTTGCGAACCCCATGGCGAATGAACAACTCCGACAGCCGGGCCAGTTCTTCGAGCGACAGCAAATCGCGCTTGGGCAGGAAACACATCTTCTCGGCCATGCAATAGGTGCAGCGCAAATCGCAGCGGTCGGTGACCGACAGGCGCAGATAGGTGACCGAGCGGCCGAAACCGTCGATCAGCGGGGCGGGGGTGGCGTCGAAGGGCATGGGTCGGGTCTTTCGCTTTGGTCTTGGTCAGTCGCGTGGCGGCTCAGTTCAGCGCCCCGCAGAAAGGCTGCCAGCGCAGCACGTCGCCCGGGCTGACCCGGTCGCACTCCGGCGGCACCATCGCCAGCCCGTGGGCCTCGGCCAGCGGGTAGAGCGTGGCGGACACGCTGGCGCCCAGGCGCTCCAGACGGGCCGCGCCGGCCGCGTCATGGCCCGCCAGGCGGACCGGGAAGACCTCGGCGCGGCCGGGCTTGCGCGCCCAGTCGAAAGCGGCGCGGGCAGGAACGGGCGCGAAAGGCGCAGGTGCGGCGCCCGCAAGGCGCGCGACCTGGGCCGCCACGAAGAGATGAAAGCCCACATGCACCGCAAATGGGTTGCCCGGCAGGCCAGTGAAGGCGGCCCGGCCGAGGCGCCCGAAAAGGACCGGCTTGCCCGGCTTCAGCGCCACGCGCCACCCGGTGACGTCGCCGCCGGCGGCCGCCAGCGCCGCGCGCACATGGTCGCGCCCACCCATGGACACGGCACCCGAGGTCAGCACCAGATCAAACCGCCCCTCCAGCGCGCCCAGCGCGGCGGCAGTAGCATCCAGATCGTCGGGCAGGATGCCCAAATCGCTGGGCTCGGCCCCGGCGGCGCGCAGCAGCGCCAGCAAAAGCGGGCGGTTGGCATCCGTGACCTGTCCCGGCCCGGGCGCGCCCTCGGCCAGTTCGGCCCCGGTAGAGAAGACCGCCACGCGCGGGCGTCGGCTGACGCGCAGACGAGTGATCCCGTTGGCCGCCAGAAGGCCCACATGCCGCGGCGCCAGATTGGACCCCTCCCGCACCAGAGCGGCGCCGGCTGCCTGGTCACCACCTGCCCGCCGGATATTGTCGCCCGGTTGCGGCTTGGTGTTGAAATGAACCTTGTGCCCCTTGTCGATGCAGGTCTCGACCATCGCCACGGCATCGGCGCCCTCGGGCAGGGGCGCGCCGGTGAAGATGCGCAGCGCCGTTCCCTCGGGAAGAACGCAAGCCGCGTCGCCCGCCGCCACTTCGCCCGCAACGGGCAGGCAGCACCGCCCGGCGAGGTCGGCGCTTCGCAGCGCGAAGCCGTCCATCGCGGAATTGTCAAAGCGCGGCATAGCGTGTTCCGCGCGGATCGTCTCGGCACAGACCCGGCCCGCGGCCTCGGACACCGCCAGCGTCTCGAACTCGGCCAGGGGCGCCACCTGGGCCAGCGCATGGGCGCGGGCCTCGTCGACCGACATCAACCCCGGCTCGGGCGCCTGGCTGTCGCAGCCGCATCCGCCTTTTGTCATCCGATCCAGCATGGGTTTGATCCTGTCTCTTGTCCTGCAAACGGTTTTCGGATGGCCGGGGAGGGAGCGGCCCCGGCCATCCGTCTCGCACCCGGCGCGTTACATCGCGTCGGAGGCGTTCTTCATCAGGTAGTCCATCACCAACGTCGCCTCGTTCTCGTCGAGACCGGCGCGGGGGAACATCGAGGGCGTGATACCCTTCCACTGCTGGCGGGTGAAATGCGACACCTCGCGCGGGCCGTGGCAGACGGTGCAGCGCTCGTAGTAGATTTTCTCGCCCGGCTCCATCTCGGCATAGAGGCTTTCGGTCAGGTCATAGATGCGGTCCAGCCCCAGCTTGTCCTGGTCGATCTCGGCCAGCTCCATGCCCTCGATGATCGCGGGCTTGTCATAGGCCATGTTCGGGCCGTCCGGATCCTCGCACTTGCGCAAGGAGGCCAGAACCGTGTTGGCGGTGGTCGCCTGGCTAAGGCCCGAGCTGCGCTGCGTGGAGGTCAGGAAGTTCACCAGCCCCGAGTTGCAGCGCCCCTTGCTGTCGAGCGACGGCCAGGCTCCTTCGTAGATCGAGACCACGCCGGGCATGATGTCGTCGCTGACGATGGCCCCGGCGATGACCGTGCCGCGCTCGTTGTAGAGCTCGACCAGGTCGCCGTCCTCGATGCCGCGGTCGGCCGCGTCCTGGATGTTGATCCGCACCGGCTCGCGTCCCTGCACCTTGTAGAGCTCGCGCAGGCGGGCCGACTGGTCCATCTGGCTGTGCAGGCGATACCAGGGGTGCGGGCTGACCACGTGCAGCTGGCCTTCCTTGGCGTTGCCGAGATACTCGTGCTTCTCCAGCCACATCGGCATGCCCGGGCAGTCCTCGAGCCCCATCAGCTCGATCTCCTCGCAGAACATCTCGATCTTGCCCGATCCGGTATGCAGCGGGTTGGCCTCGGGATCCTGGTAGAAGGCGTTGTGACGGGTCCAGCCTTTCGCCTCTTCCGGCACTTCCATCAGGGCATAGCCCTTGTCCCAGAACTCCTCGAACGGGGTGTGCTTGGCGGCGCTGGACTTCTCGTAGGCGAGCTTGATGTGATACATCTTGTCCTCGCTGTCGGTGAACTGCGCCCAGAGCCCCAGCTTGTCGGCCAGCCCTTCGAAGATCTCGTAATCCGGCAGGCTCTCGCCCACGGGTTCGATCACCTTCTTCATGGCATAGACCTTGTCGTTCGAGTAGGTTCCACCCGAGGTGATGTCGTCCTGTTCCAGCGTCGAGGCGGCCGGCAGCACGATGTCGGCCCAGCGCACGGCGGCGGTCCACCACACATCGACCGAGACGATCGTGTTCACCTTCTCCAGCGCGCGGATCAGCCGGTTGGTGTCCTGCTGGTGCGACATGAAGTTGTTGCCCGCGTTGAAGATCATCTTCACGCCCGGGAAGGTGGTGTCGTGGCCGTTATAGGTGATGGTCTTGCCGGGGTTCTCCAGCATCTCGGTGATGCGCGAGGCCGGGCAGACCGTCTTGACCCAGTTGCGGCCCTGGCTCATGCCGGCGGGCGTCGCCTTGCCCGATTGCGGCATCCCGCCATTGCCATAGTGCCAGGAGAAGCCCACGCCGCAGCCCGGCTTGCCGATCTTGCCGGTCAGCGCGGCGAAGTTGACGATGGCCCAATGGGTCATCTCGCCGTGCTGGGCGCGTTGCAGCGACCAGGCGCCCGCGATCGAGGTGTTCGAGGTCGCGAACAGCTCCGCCAGTTCGCGGATCTTGTCGGCCTCCATCCCGGTGATCTCGGCGGCCCATTCCGGGGTCTTGGGCGTGTCGTCGCGCTGGCCTTGCAGGTA
>DOIS01000145.1:1044-7455 GCA_003511785.1 Paracoccaceae bacterium | reverse complement strand
ATGCAGCCCGCGCGCCAGATCTCGGCGATGCGCGCCAGGTCCAGCGACCAGCCATGCGCCTGCGAGGCCGCGCCCAGCAGGGCAAAGCCCTGCGCGTGCGACAGGATGCGCCCGGCCAGCAGCGCCCGGCCCAGCCGCTCCACCGGCGGCAATGCGCCACCGGGACGGCCGCGCGGCAGGCGTTCGGCGGCAACCTCGCGCAGCCCCTTGTCGGCCGACCAGGCGCGCGCGCCCACGGCGGCCTCGATGGTGCTGGCCGACTGGCCCAGCCGCTGCGCCTCGATCACGGTCCAGCGGCCGGTGCCCTTCTGGCCCGCGCTGTCGTGGATCACGTCCACCATGGGATGGCCGGTCTCGGGGTCGTTCGAGCGCAGCGCCGCCGCCGTCGCCTCGATCAGGAACGAGGACAGCCGCCCCTCGCCCCATTGCGCGAATTGCCGTCCGATACGGGGCGCGGGCCAGCCCGTCCCGTCGCGCAGCAACCCGTATATCTCGGCGATCATCTGCATGTCGGCATATTCGATGCCGTTATGCACCGTCTTGACGAAATGCCCCGCCCCGTCGGGACCGACCCGGGCCAGGCAGGGATCGCCGCGGAACCGCGCCGCCGCCGGTTGCAACAGCGGGCGCAGCCGGTCCCAGGCCGCCGCGCTTCCGCCCAGCATCATCGACGGCCCGTGCCGCGCGCCCTCGGCCCCGCCGGACACGCCAAGGCCCACAAAGGCGATGCCGCGCTCGGCCAGCTCCGCCTCGCGGCGCATGGTGTCGCGGAAATCGGAATTGCCGGCATCCACGATGATGTCGCCCGGCGCCAGCAGTTCGGCCAGGCGCGCGGTCGCCTGTGCGACCGGGTCGCCCGATGGGATGGTCAGCAGCACGACGCGCGGGGTCGCAAGGGCGTCCACGAGCGCCGCCAGATCGCCCGCCGGGTGCAGCCGCTCGGCCAACGGCCCGGCGCGGGCGACCAGCCCGGCGGCGCGGTCGGGGTCGATGTCGGACAGCGCCACGCGAGTGCCCCGTTCGGCCAGGTTCAGCGCCAGCGCGCCGCCCATCGTGCCAAGCCCCAGGAGTCCGATCTCTGCGATCTCTGCCTCGCGCACGGTCGCCCATCCCTTCCCTGCCGTTCCGTCGCGCCAGAGTGAAGCGAAGCCGGACCGGGTGCAAGACCGGGCTTGTGCTCAGGCCGGGGGTTGGGTAATGAGCGCCGCTGGTGACGCTACGGCAGGAGGCCCGGCATCGCCACGGCCTTCAGCGCGCAACCGGGAGACGGCAGGGTGACGGCACCGCAGACAGTTCATCGGCAGGTCGCCGCGCTCTGCACCCGCAAGCCGGGCGGCAAGCGGGAGGTGTTGCTGATCACCAGCCGGGACACCGGCCGCTGGGTCCTGCCCAAGGGCTGGCCCATGTCGGACCGAAGCGCCGCCGACGCCGCCTTGCAGGAAGCCTGGGAGGAAGCCGGCGTGCGCGAGGCGCGCATCCGCCCGCAGCCGATCGGCACCTATGACTACGCCAAGCGGCTGGACGATGGCGGCAGCATCCCGGTGAGGGTCGAGGTCTTTCTCGCCCGGGTGGACAAGACCGCCCGCGATTTCCCCGAGGCGGACCAGCGCAAGCGGCGCTGGGTGCGTCCCGGGGAGGCCGCGAAGATGGTGGACGAGCCCGGCCTGAAGGCGCTTTTGCGCGACTTGTGAGCCCGGCGATCCTTTGGATCGCCGAGTGCGGGTAAGCGTTCGGCGAAGCCGAATGCGGCCGCACACCGTCTGACCCGGCGCGGTTCAGACGCCCAGACACCAGCGCATGATCGCCTTCTGCGCGTGCAGGCGGTTCTCGGCCTCGTCGAACACCACCGAATGCGGGCCGTCCATCACTTCCGAGGTGGCCTCCTCCTCGCGGTGGGCGGGCAGACAGTGCATGAAGAGCGCGTCGGGCCTGGCATGGGCCATCAGCTCGGCATTGACCTGGTAGGGGCGCAGCATGTTGTGGCGCCGCTCCTTCGAGGACTGGCTGTCATGCATCGACACCCAGGTGTCGGTCACCACGAGGTCGGCCCCCTCGACCGCCTTCTTCGCGTCGCGCTCGATCACGATATTGCGTCCGGCCTTGCGGGCGAGGCCCAGGAATTCCGGCTCGGGGTCGAGCTGCATCGGCCCGGTGAAGGTCAGATCAAAGCCGAACTGCGCCGCGGCGTGCAGGAAGGAGGCGCAGACATTGTTGCCGTCGCCGCACCATGTCACCTTGCGGCCCGCGATCGGGCCGCGATGCTCCTCGTAGGTCATCACGTCGGCCATGATCTGGCAGGGATGGGTGCGGTCGGTCAGACCGTTGATGACCGGCACGCTTGCGAACTCGGCCATCTCCTCCAGCACGCTCTCGTCGAAGGTGCGGATCATGATGAGATCGACATAGCGCGACAGCACGCGGGCGGTGTCGGCAATGGTCTCGCCATGGCCCAGCTGCATGTCCTGGCCCGAGAGCACCATGGTCTCGCCGCCCATCTGGCGCACGCCCACGTCGAAGCTCACGCGGGTGCGGGTCGAGGGTTTCTCGAAGATCAGCGCGACCATGCGGCCGGCGAGCGGCTGCTCGTCGTCGGCGGCGCCCCGGGGGCGGCCGTTCCGGGCCGCCTTCATGGCGCCCGCCTGGTCGATGATGCCGCGCAGGTCGGCGGGGTCGGTTTTGTGGATGTCGAGGAAATGGTTCATGTCATATCGCTTGTGTTGGGCGAAGGACGGGGGCTCTGCCCCCGCACCCCCGAAGTATTTCGAGCAAGAGGAAGATCAGGCCGTTTCGCGCCGGGTCTCGACCTGGCGCGCCGCAGCCTCAAGCCGCGAGAGCGCCTCGGCGATGTCCTCGTCGGTGAGGGTCAGCGGCGGCAGCAGGCGGATCACGTTGTCGGCCGCCGGGACGGTGATGAGCTGCACATCATAGCCGGCCTGTAGCACGTCGGTGTTGGGCGCGCGGCATTTCAGCCCCAGCATCAGGCCCGCACCGCGGACTCCCTCGAAGACCTGCGGATGCGCGGCGACGAGGCCTTCCAGCCCCTGGCGCAGCAGCGCCGACTTGCGCCGCACCTCGGCCAGGAACGCCGGGTCGGCCACATGCTCCATCACCGCGCAGCCCACCGCGCAGCCCAGCGGGTTGCCGCCATAGGTCGAGCCGTGGGTGCCCGCGGTCATGCCGCTGGCCGCGCGTTCCGTGGCCAACACCGCGCCCAGCGGGAAGCCGCCGCCGATGCCCTTGGCCACCATCATGATGTCGGGGGCCACACCCGCCCACTCATGGGCGAAAAGCCTGCCGGTGCGGCCCATGCCGCATTGCACCTCGTCGAGGATCAGCAAGAGCCCGTGTTCGTCGCAGAGATCGCGCAGCCCCTTGAGGTACTGGTCGGGCAGCGGGCGGATGCCGCCCTCGCCCTGCACCGGCTCGATCAGGATGGCGCCGACGGTCTCCTGTGCGGCGGCGGCGCGCAGGGCGTCGTGATCGCCCCAGGGCAGATGGACGAAGCCGGGCAGCAGGGGCCCGAACCCCTTGGTCATCTTTTCCGACCCGGCCGCGGCAATGCCGGCCGAGGAGCGACCGTGGAAGGAGCCCTCGAAGGTGATAATATCGGTGCGCTCGGGCTGGCCCGCGTCGTGCCAGTATTTGCGCGCCATCTTCACCGCCAGTTCGCAGCTTTCGGTGCCGGAATTGGTGAAGAACACCGTGTCTGCAAAGCTCTCGGCCACCAGCCGGTCGGCCAGCGCCTGCTGCTGCGGGATCTGGTAGAGGTTGGAGACATGCCAGAGCTTGCCCGCCTGCTCGGTCAGCGCGGCGACCAACGCCGGGTGGGCGTGGCCCAGCGCATTGACGGCGATGCCCGCGCCGAAATCGAGAAAGCGTCGCCCATCCGCCTCGGTCAGCCAGGCGCCCTCACCGCTCACGAAGGAGAGCGGTGCGCGGTTGTAGGTCGGCAGGATGGACGGGATCATCGGATCTTCCTTTGGCATGAATAAGCCCTGTGAGTGCCTCACGAAGGGCGGTTGCGTCAACGATTTGTGAAAGGGGCGCGCCGGGGTCGTGGCGCAAGAGACACCGGGGCCGGTTACGCGCGGAGGCGTCGGCGTCGGGGCAGGGAGATATGCGCAAGCGGTGTCATGGGCGGGCTTTAGCGCGCGGGCGCTTGAAAGGGAAGCGCAAAGGTGACGCAGGGAGAGCGGCGCCGGACCCAGCCCGACACGCCCCGGGGCTTGACCCCGGGCGCCGGCGGACCATCTCAAACCTGTGACTTTTGCACGACTGATCGCGGCGATGGCCGCGCTTGCCCTGCTCTCGGCCTGCCAGACCACACTGGCAGGCGGCGGGGACTATGAGCGGCACAAGGCCAACCGCGAGGCCTATCTCTATCAGGGGATCTGAGGGCCGCCGCCACGTCGCGGCGCCTGCGAGGCGCTTGTAACTCCGCCCCGAGTGATTAGAATGGTGGCTTGAACGAACGACCCGAGCGGCCACATCTCTGGCCGCTTTTCAGCTTTGGAAGGGTGCCGATGTCCTGGACTGACGAGCGTGTGGAACTGCTCAAGAAAATGTGGGGCGAGGGCCAGTCGGCCAGCCAGATCGCCAAGGAACTGGGCGGGGTGACGCGGAACGCGGTGATCGGCAAGGTGCACCGGCTGGGCCTGTCGAACCGAACCGCCGGGGGCGCGCAGGCGCCCGCCGCGGCCGCTGCCGCCGCGCCCAAGCCGGAGGCCAAGGCCAAGCCCGCGCCCAAGCCCGAGGCCAAGCCCAAGCCCGCCGCCAAGACCGAACCGGCCCGCCCCGTGGCCGCCAACAGCGAGGAGGCCCCGCGCGCCGAGGCGAAACCCGCCCAGTCGAACCCCGCGCGCAAGCAGATCATCCCTGCAGGCCAGCCCCTGCCCCCGCAGCCCAGCGCCAACGAGATCAGCCCCGAGGCCCTGGCCAGGGTCAACGAGATCGAGAAGAAGGCGAAGAAGCTCACGCTGATGGAGTTGACCGAGCGGACCTGCAAATGGCCGGTGGGCGACCCGGCGACCGAGGATTTCTGGTTCTGCGGCCTGCCGGTGCAGGCGGGCAAGCCCTATTGCGAGGCGCATGTGGGCGTGGCCTTCCAGCCGATGAGCGCGCGGCGCGACCGCAAACGCTGAGCCAACCGGCCGAGCAACGAAGAAAGCCCCGACCGCAAGGCCGGGGCTTTGTCGTTCCGGCGGCGCCGGGCCGCCGGACAATCAGGATCGCCGGTCAGACGATCACCATGTCGTCGGCCAGGGCCGAGACATCGGTGAAGCCGACCAGCCGCAGCACGGCCGTTCCGCCCAAGTCGATCACGGTGTCGCCGCCCTGGACCTCGGTCATGTCGGCGAGAATGTCGTCCACCGTGGTGCCCTCGGTCACGAGGCCGGACGCGATCTGGATGGTGTCGGTGTCGTCGTCGAAATCAAGGATGCGGTCCCAGCCGCCATTGAACACGAAGGTATCCTGTCCGAACCCGCCGCTGAGCACATCGCCGCCCCAGCCGCCATCGAGCGTGTCGTTGCCCCAGCCGCCGTAAAGCGTGTCCTGCCCGCTACCGGCATAGAGCGAGTCATTTCCACCCCAGCCGCTGAGCAGGTCGTTGCCGGTATCCGAACTGAGTTCGTTGTCACCCTGTGCGCCGATGATGCGCGCATCCACATGGCCGCCCACCCCGAAGTTCGAGATGCGGACGATGGTGCTGGTCACGGTGCCGCCGCTGCCATCGGTGATGGTCTGCGTATAGTTGAGCATCTCGTAATTCAGCGCGTAGTCGTTGTTCCACGGCACATCCGTGAAGAAGGTGAACGCCGTGTCCGCGCCCAAACCGCCATCGACATCGCTGGCCCCGGTATGACTCAGCTCGACAAAGTCGTCGCCGTCGCCCAGGTTGATCACGTCATCGCCCTCTCCGGCGATCACGAAATCGTCGCCGTCCCCGGCCCAGATGGTGTTGTTGCCCGGACCGGCGACGATGAAGTCGTTGCCGGCGCCGGCGAACAGGCCGTCATTGCCCCAGCCGCCTTCGAGGATGTCGTCGCCTGTGCCTCCGTAAAGCCTGTCATTGCCCGCGTTGCCTTCGAGATGGTCGCTGCCGCCACGACCCAACAGCACGTCATATTGATGTCCGCCGGCGGCCATGTCGTTGCCGTCGCCCAGATCGGCGCGGTCGTGGCCGCCCCCGAGGAAGGCCACGTCGTCGCCTGCGCCGGTGGCAATCGAGTCAGCTGCCCCCCCCGGTTTCGAAGCTGAAATTCTCGATCCCGGTGAAGGGGGTGTCAGGGTTATAGCGCATATGGACCACACCGTTATAGCCGGTTGCGAGCGAGCCACTCACGGACATGTTCACCCCGTCGACGGCGTCGGTCAGCGAATAGATCAGCCGGTCTTCACCCGGCGTCCCGG
>DOIS01000145.1:0-717 GCA_003511785.1 Paracoccaceae bacterium | reverse complement strand
CTTCACCCGGCGTCCCGGTTACAGGAGTGGCGTCGGACCCATTCACGTAAAAGTCGGTCATCTGCTCATCCCTTTGCATTTGCACATGTTTCCGGTCGGACCACACCCTAGACTCGCGGGGCCGACACTTCATTGACTTACATCAACTCGTTGGAATGTGATGCAAGGGCAGCCTCGGCGTCTCGGCACAAAGCCGCCGAGACGGATCGGGACGGCCGCGCTCAGCGCAGGATCGGGGGGGAGCGTCGGGATCGCTGCCGGGCGGTTTGCGCGCGGGCTCGGCCTCAAGCGCGGGCTGCGGCAGGTCGAATCGCAGCCCGACTCGCGCCAGGCTGGCGGTGATCGGGTCGGAGGCGGCGAAGAAGCCCACGTCCATCGCCCCGGCCTCGATGCCCGAGAAGGTCAGCGCCTCGCCCGCCGCCTTGGCCAGCGCGCCCTGCGCGGCCTCCACCGCATCGACAAAGCCCAGCAGGTGTCCGCGCCCTCCTTCGGCATAGCTCACGCCCACCAGGTAGGCCGAGGCCGCAAGCCCCCCGGCGCTGGCCAGCTTGGCGTCGAGGGCGGTGAGCAGCGCCTCGGGCAGACCGGCGGGCGGGTGCATCTCCTTGATCCCGGCCTCGATCTCGTCGGGCGCATGGCCCAGCGTTTGGTCGAGCCAGGCCATCGCCTCGGCCGGCACCAGGAAGGACGAGGGCGCCACCTCAAGGTTCAGCCCCA
>DOIS01000086.1 GCA_003511785.1 Paracoccaceae bacterium | reverse complement strand
CCAACTTTCGGGCATTGCTCATCGAGAAGGACACCCAGCTCAAGCCCGAGAACGGGCGCGCTCTGCTGGAAGAAGCCTATGGCGACGACGAGGTGGATCTGGCCATCGGGCCGGTCAGCTCGGGCGTTGCGCTGGCGATGCTGCCGGTGGCGCAGGAATACGAGAAGATCCTCATCGTCGAGCCGGCGGTGGCGGACTCGATCACCGGCGAGAACTGGAACCGTTACATCTTCCGCACCGGGCGAAATTCCTCGCAGGACGCGGTGTCGAACGCCATCGCCCTCGCCGGAGACGACGTGCAGATCGCGACCCTGGCGCAGGACTACGCCTTTGGCCGGGACGGCGTCGCGGCCTTCAGGGAGGCGCTGGAAGGTGCGGGCGGGACGATCGCGCACGAGGAATACGTGTCGACCGACACCACGGATTTCACCGCGGCGGCCGAGCGCATCTTCAACGCGATGAAGGAACTCGAGGGCGAGAAGAAGCTCTTCGTCATCTGGGCCGGCGGCGGCAACCCGATGGGCAAGATCAACGCGATGGAGCCTGAACGTTTCGGCATCCAGATGGCCACCGGCGGCAATATCCTGGCCGCGATGTCGGCCTACAAGGAGTTTCCGGGCATGGAGGGCGCGACCTACTACTACTACGAGATCCCGGATAACGAGGTGAACGACTGGCTGGTCGAGACCCATCAGGAACGCTTCGGTAGCCCGCCGGACTTCTTTACCGCTGGCGGCATGGCCGCGGGCATGGCGGCGGTCGAGGCGATCAAGAAGGCGGGCTCCACCGACACCGAAGATCTGATCGCGGCGATGAAGGGCATGGAGTGGATGACCCCCAAGGGCATGATGCGCTTCCGCGAAGAGGATCACCAGGCAATGCAGTCCATGTATCACTTCAAGATCCGCGTCGACCCGGATGTCGAATGGGCAATCCCGGAACTGGTGCGTGAACTGACGATCGACGATCTGCCGATCCCGATCCGCAACCAGTAAGCGATCTTGAGATGCGGTGCGTGGCGGGCTACCGGGTCTGCCATGCGCCCGACACCGGACCCGGAACCCCGTTGCGGGACCTGGCGGTGCGGTGCAGGCAGGGCTTAGTAAAATGACCGATCCCATCCTTTCGACCGAGGGGCTGACCGTGCGGTTCGGCGGCCATGTGGCAGTGGACGCCGTCACCTGTGCGTTTCGCGCAGGCGAGTTGACCGCCATCGTCGGCCCCAACGGTGCTGGCAAGACCACCTATTTCAACCTGATCTCGGGCCAGATCCCGGCCAGCGCGGGCGCGGTTTACCTGCGCGGGCAGGACATTGCCGGGCTTTCGGTGGCGCAACGCACCCGCGCCGGGATCGGGCGGGCATTCCAGCTGACCAACCTGTTTCCCAATCTCACCGTTCTGGAGAACGTGCGGCTCGTGGTTCAGGGCAAGGCCGAGCTGGGTTTTCGCATGTTGACCATGGCCGCGCGCCACCGAGAACTGGTCGCCCGGGCCGAGGGCATCATCGACCGCGTGCGGCTGTTCGAGAAGGCGCATTAGAAGGTCAGCGAGCTGAGCCATGGCGACCAGCGCAAGTTGGAGGTGGCGCTGCTGATCGCGCTCGACCCGGCCGTCTACATGTTCGACGAGCCCACCGCGGGCATGAGCGTGGACGAGGCGCCCGTGGTGCTGGACCTGATCGCCGATCTCAAGGCGCAGACCGACCGCACCATCCTGCTGGTCGAGCACAAGATGGACGTGATCGCGCGCCTCGCCGACCGGATCATTGTTTTGCACAACGGCGCGCTGGCCGCCGACGGGCCGCCGGCCGAGGTCATGGCCTCGGACGTGGTCCAGGAGGCCTATATGGGCAAGGAACTGGAAGATGTCTGATCCGATCCTCAAGCTCGAGGGCGTGTTCACCGACATCGCCCAGTATCACATCCTTCAGGGCGTCGATCTTGACGTGCCGCGCGGCGCGGTCACGATGCTTCTGGGGCGCAACGGGGTCGGCAAGACCACGACGCTGCGCACGATCATCGGCCATTGGCGGGCGCGCAAGGGGCGTATCCTGCTGGACGGCGAGGACATCACGACCACGCCCACGCCGGCCATCGCCCGGCTGGGCGTGGGCTTCGTGCCCGAGGACATGGGCATCTTCGCCGATCTTACGGTCGAAGAGAACATGATCTTGGCGGCCGTCTCCGGTCCGCTCGATCCCAACCGGTTGGAGCGGGTCTTCGCCGCCTTTCCACCGCTCAAGACCTTCTGGCGTGCCGAGGCGGGCAACCTTTCGGGCGGGCAGAAACAGATGCTGTCCATCGCGCGCGTGATGGCCGAGGAACGCCGACTCTATCTCATCGACGAGCTGACCAAGGGGCTGGCCCCGGCGATCATCTCGACCATGGCCCGCGCCTTGCGCGACCTCAAGGCGCGCGGCGCCTCGATCCTGCTGGTCGAACAGAATTTTGCAGTGGCGAAGGCGCTGGGCGATCATGCCCACGTGATGGATGACGGGCGGGTGATCTGGTCCGGCGCCATGGCCGAGCTGGCTGGCGATGCAGACCTTCAGGAACGGCTGATGGGCCTGAGCGTGGAGGCATGAGGGCCGTGGAACGTCGAAAAGGAGGCCGCGCATGAGTGCCGCACCGCAACACGCGCCGAAGATGGCGCAACTGTCGCTGTCCGACCGGCTGGGGCCGTGGATGCCGGTTCTGCTGATTCCGATCCTGATCGTGCTGGGTTTCCTGGCGATCCCCTCGACTTCGTCCTGGCTGACGCTGACGGTCTCGGGGCTGGCCATGGGGATGATGATCTTCATCATGGCCTCCGGTCTCACGCTGGTTTTCGGGCTGATGGACGTGATCAATTTCGGCCATGGCGCCTTCGTCTCGGTGGGCGCCTTCGTCGGGATCTCGATCCTGCTGATGCTGGGCCACATGACCGAGGCGCCGTCGCTGGTGCTGAACCTTCTGGCGGTATTGGCGGCGGTGCTGGTGGCGATGCTGGCCACCGGGGCGATGGGCTGGGCCTTCGAGCGGGTGATCGTCAAGCCGGTCTATGGCCACCACCTGAAACAGATCCTGGTGACGGTGGGCGGGCTGATCGTGGTCGAGCAGCTCATCATCGTGTTCTGGGGCCCGGAAGAGATCTACCTTATGCGGCCCGAAGCGTTGCAGGGGGCGATCACCTTTGCGGGCGCGGCGCTGGAGAAATACCGGCTGGTCGCGGTGGGCGTGGGGCTGGTGGTGTTCGCGGCGATGCGTTTCGTGCTGCGGCGGACCAAGATCGGGCTGATTGTGCGCGCGGGTGTCGAGAACGGCGAGATGGTGCAGGCGCTGGGCTACCGGCTGCGGCTTGTCTTCGTGGGCGTGTTCATCGCGGGCTCGGCACTGGCGGGCCTCGGCGGCGTGATGTGGGGGCTCTATCAGGAGGTCATCACCGCGCATATGGGCAACCAGGCCATGATCCTGATCTTCATCGTGGTCATCATCGGGGGGTTGGGCAGCGTCGAGGGCTGTTTCATCGGCGCGCTGCTGGTGGGCCTGATGCAGAACTACGTCGCCTTCCTCGAACCCAAGGTGGCGCTGATTTCAAATATCGGCCTGATGGTGGCGATCCTGATGTGGCGCCCGATGGGCATGATCCCGGTCGTGAAGGCGAAGTGAGACGATGCAGAACAGACTTCTTTCCGGCGACATGCCGCGCAGCACGGTGCTGGCCCTGATCCTGGGCGCGATCCTGCTCTGCCTCGCCTTCGCGCCCTTCCTGTTTCCCGGCGTGCGCAGCGTGGACACCGCCGCCCGGATCTGCATCTTCATCGTGCTGGTGGCCAGCTACGACCTGATGCTGGGCTATGGCGGGATCGTCAGTTTTGCGCATACCATGTTCTTCGGCATCGGCGCCTATGGCGTGGCGTTGGCCTCGACCCATATGGGGCGGGGGTTCGATGCGCTGCTGGTGGGGTCTGCGTCCGGCGCGCTGGTGGCGGCGGCGCTCGCGTTGGTGATCGGGCTGTTCTCGCTGCGGGTGCCCGCGATCTTCTTCGCCATGATCACTCTGGCGGTGGCCTCTGCGGTCGCCGTGCCGGTCAGCCAACTGTCCAACCTCACTGGGGGCGAGGACGGTCTGACCTTCCAGACGCCGCGCGCCTTGGGCCCGGCGTTCAAATTCGGCGACGAGCTGTTCGGGGTGAGATTGAACGGCAAGCTCTTGGCCTATTACTTCGTCTTCGTGGGCGCGCTTGTGCTGTTCCTGCTGATGCTGCGGGTGGTGAATTCACCCTTCGGCCGCGTGTTGCAGGCGATCCGTGAGAACGATTTCCGCGCCGAGGCGATCGGCTATCGCGTGGTGTTCTACCGGGTCGCGGCCACCTGCCTCTCGGCGGCCATAGCGGCGCTGGCCGGTTCGCTCTACGCGGTCTGGTTGCGCTATGTCGGGCCGGACACGACGTTGAGCATGGAATTGATGATCGACATCCTGCTCATGGTGGTGATCGGCGGCATGGGTACGATGTATGGCGCCGTGATCGGGGCGACGCTTTTCGTCGTGGCGCAGAACTATCTCCAGAACTTGATGGGCGCGGCGTCAGATGCAGTGGCCGCAGTGCCGGTGTTGCCCGAGTTGCTGAACGCCGACCGCTGGCTCCTGTGGTTGGGCGTCCTGTTTATCCTGTCGGTCTATTTCTTCCCCACCGGCATCGTCGGGCGATTGAGGGGGGCGCGGGCCTGACCGCTCACCCCCGCATCGCCGCGGCCGCGCGGGCATAGCCACCGGCGGCGCCATCGACGAAATGCACGTGATCGTCGGTCATCGCCGAAGGCACGAAGCAGGTCACCATAGCCTCGTCCTGCACATGCAACCCATAGCGGATCAGCCCGGCGGCGCGTGCTTCTTCCAGCGCCGCCTCGATCCGGGCACGGGTGGCGTCGTCGCAATCGAGCGTCATCTTCAAACCGTCATCCATCTTGCGAAAATCGGCATTCTGGCTGACCGCGCGGGCGTAGTGGTCCGGCTCGAACCGTCCGAGCCGGATTCCGGTCCGGAACAGAAGCCAGATCAGCAGGTTCTGTCCCAATAGCCGCGCCCGGTGCAGCATCAGATTCCCTCCCTTGCGCGAGACATGCGCGTCCAGCGTCAGCCCCGGTGGGGGCCAGGTGATCGGCGGCCCGGCCTCCGGCAGAGGGTGGCCGGCGCGCGAGAGCCCTTCGGAGAGGGCGGTGATGTGCCGGGCGACGCGCTGGAACGAGCCGACGGGCGCGCCGGGCGCAGGTTCGGCCACCAGGGACAGGATCATGCCGTTGCACGCCCTGGCGTTCGACCAGCGGCAGGACAGGCCCGTGAGATCGGGCTGGACGCCCGGCGATGCGGGCGGCACCAGGCTGGACCCGGCTTTCATCGCTGTCTCGGCCCAGGCCAGCCCACCGCCCGAGAACATGGCGTAATCCACCCCCGGCGAAGCCGCGTGCCGGGCAACCAGCAGATCGTGCCCAGCCCGGCGCACGCGTTCGACCGTCACCAGCGCGGCGCGCAACTCGATGGACAATTCCTCCTCGGCCCAGCGGCGCAGGGCGGCCAGCGTGTCGCGCGCAGTCGCCTCGTGCTCGGGCGGCACGGCGAAGCCGGCTCCATCGCCACCAAAGACGAAGGGAAAGGCCCGTCCGCCCATCGCGTTGGTCATCGCGGAAATCACGGCGGCGCCCACCATGTTGACCGTCTTGTAGCGACCGCACGCGATTTCACCCGTGGAGTCAACGATGTCGGCGGTGCCCAACACCCAATCGTTTGGCACCCGCGCGAAGCAAGCCGGGTCGGCGAGTCGCGCGAAATCCGGGACCGGGGCGAGCCGGTCATAGAACTGCGCATCGGAGAGATGGGTCATCGCAAGGTCTTTCATTTGCTTGCCATATGCGCGCCGCACGCGCGGATTCGAGGCATATGCAACATAGTACACGTGCTTGTGCAGCACTGGTAAACATGACAAGTAAATTCCGACGAGCCGAGGAGGGACGCCATGAAGGCCGGATTGATCGTGCTGTGTCTGGCATATGTGCTCAGCCAGTTTTTTCGAGCGTTTCTCGCGGTTCTGGCGGCGCCCCTGGCCCGGGACATCGGTGCTGCCCCGGACGATCTGGCCTTTGCCTCGGGGCTGTGGTTCCTGGCCTTTGCCGCGATGCAGATCCCCGTGGGATGGGCGCTGGACCGGATCGGGCCGCGACGCACGGCGGCGGTGCTTCTGGTGATCGGTGGGGGCGGGGGGGCCGCGCTCTTCGCGCTGGCCACCGCGCCGGTACATGTCAGTGTCGCAATGCTTCTGATCGGGGTGGGATGTTCGCCGGTGCTGATGGCGTCCTACTACATCTTCGCCCGCCAGTTTCCGCCCGCCCGCTTCGCCACTCTCGCGGCGCTGATGCTGGGCGTCGGCTCGGTGGGCAACCTGGTGGCCGCCTATCCCACGGCATTGGCCGCGGACTTTCTGGGGTGGCGCGGCACGTTGGCGGCACTGGCGGCCATTTCGACCGCGACCGGCATTGGCATCTGGCTCAGCGTGCGAGACCCGGAGCAGGTGGTGACGGATGCGCGGGGCTCGGTGCTCGACCTGTTGCGTATGCCCGCGCTGTGGCTGATCTTTCCGCTGGCCTTCTTCCAGTATGCCCCGGCGGCGGGGCTGCGCGGTCTTTGGACCGGGCCCTATGCGACCGACCTGTTCGGGGCGGGGCCGGGGACGGTGGGCACGGTGACGTTGCTGATGGGGGCGGCGATGATTGCGGGCACCTTCGCCTATGGTCCGCTCGACCGGGTCTTCGGCACCCGCAAATGGGTGATCTTCGGCGGCAACCTGCTGTCCTTTTTCGCCCTGGCCGCGCTGGCGTTGCTGCCTGGGGACAATCTCTGGCGGGCGGCCGCGCTCTTCGCGGCGGTGGGCTTCTTCGGTGCCTCCTTCCCGGTCATCATGGCGCATGGGCGCAGCTTCTATCCCGAGCACCTGGTGGGCCGGGGCGTGACGCTGATGAACCTTTTCGCCATTGGCGGCGTCGGCGCCATGCAAGTGGTGACTGGCCGGGTCTATGCCGCGGCCGAGGCCGCGGGCGGCCCGCCGGCGGCCAGCTACCAGCCGCTGTTCGTGGTCTTTGCCGGGACCGTCGCGCTGGGCCTGGTGATCTATGTATTCAGCCGCGAAACCCCCGGCTGACGCCGCGCGTTTGGCCATTCTGCTTTCAACCGCCGCGGGGGTGCGGTATCAGGCGCCGTCCAGAACCAAAGGAGACCCCGATCATGGGCTATAATGTCGTTGTCGTCGGCGCCACGGGGAACGTGGGCCGTGAAATGCTGAACATCCTCGCCGAGCGGGAATTCCCGGTCGACAAGATCGCCGCGCTGGCCAGCCGCCGGTCGCTGGGAACCGAGGTCAGCTTCGGCGACAAGACCCTCAAGACGGAGGATCTGGACGCTTTCGATTTCACCGGCTGGGACATGGCGCTCTTCGCCATCGGCTCGGACGCGACCAAGAAATACGCCCCCCTCGCGGCCAAGGCGGGCTGCGTGGTGATCGACAACTCGTCGCTCTATCGCTACGACCCCGAGGTGCCGCTGATCGTGCCCGAAGTGAACCCGGACGCGGTGCATGGCTATTCCAAGAAGAACATCATCGCCAATCCCAACTGTTCGACCGCGCAGATGGTGGTGGCGCTGAAGCCGATCCATGACCGCGCCAAGATCAAGCGCGTAGTGGTCTCGACCTACCAATCCGTGTCGGGTGTCGGCAAGGAAGGCATGGACGAGCTGTGGGACCAGACCAAGGCGGTCTACAACCCCACCGACGATGCCGCGCCGAAGAAGTTCCAGAAGCAGATCGCCTTCAACGTGATTCCGCATATCGACGTGTTCCTCGAGGACGGCTCGACCAAGGAAGAGTGGAAGATGGTCGCCGAGACCAAGAAGATCGTGGACCCGTCGATCAAGGTCACCGCCACCTGCGTGCGCGTGCCGGTCTTCGTGGGTCATGCCGAGGCGATCAACATCGAGACCGAGGATTTCCTGGACGAGGACGAGGCCCGCGACCTGCTGCGCGAAAGCCCCGGCCTGATGGTCGTGGACAAGCGGGAGGATGGCGGCTACGTCACTCCGGTCGAATGCGTGGGCGACTTCGCCACCTTCATCAGCCGCATCCGTCAGGATTCGACGATCGAGAATGGTCTCAACCTGTGGTGCGTCAGCGACAACCTGCGCAAGGGCGCGGCGCTGAACGCGGTGCAGATCGCCGAGCTTTTGGGCCGCGAAGTGCTCAAGAAGGGCTGAGGTGCGGTCACGCGCCCGAAAAAAGTGAACGCGCCCGGTGGCGGGCGCGCTCATGGGAACTGCCAGTGCGGACGTTGTCGCGGCAGAGGCTTATCTCGGCCCCGGCTTGCGCGCCAAGGAAGCGCGCAGGCCCATGACGGTCAGGCGCAGCAGCGCCAGGGCCGCGGCCAGACCGGTCGGAAAGCTGACGAACACCAGGATAAGAACGCCCGTCAGCCCGCCGAACTCGTCACTGCCGTAGGTCGCGGCCGCCCAGACCCCGATCAGGCAGACGGTCGCGCAACAAACCGTCAGGATGATCAGGGTTCGGGGCGACCGTATCATCCGGCCTTAGCCCACCAGCCCGTTGTCGGCGCGCTTGACCGCAATCACCGAGGAGCGCGGCAGCCCTTCGCCATCGGGCCAAGAGCCGCCCGGGTGCTGGATGCCGACGAACATGGTGCGGCGGTCCGCCGACCAGGCAAGCCCGGTCACTTCGCTGCCCTTCGGTCCGGTCAGGAAGCGCACGATCTCGCCCGTCACAGGGTCGCCCGCCAGCATCTGGTTGTTGCCCATGCCGGCGAACTCGTCCTCGTTGCTGTCCTTGCCGTCGGTCTGGATCCACACGAGCCCGGTGGAGTCAAAGGCCATGCCGTCGGGCGAGTTGACAAGTTGCCCTCGTGGATGTTCTCGGACCCGCCATAGACGTTGTTGTAGACCGTGGGGTTGCCCGCCATCACGTAGAGATCCCAGTCGAAGCCGCTAGCCGCGTGGTCGTCGTCATGCGGGAACCAGCGCACGATCTGGCCGAAATTGTTGGTCTCGCGCGGGTTGGGGCCGTTCACCGGGGTTTCGTCGCCGCCGGCATTGGGTTTCACGCCACGGTTCTTGTTATTGGTCAGGCAGCAATAGGCCTCGACCGCATGCGGGTTCGAGGCGATCCATTCGGGCCGGTCCATGGTGGTGGCGCCCACCTTCGAGCCCGCCATGCGGGTGAAGATCAGGATCTCGGCCAGTTCCATGCCGGTGGTCTCGGGCGTCAGGGCCTTCCACTCGCCGGTGCCGTCATCGTTGAACACGGCGGCATAGAGCGTGCCTTCGTCCAAGAGCCCCTCGGTCGACCCGCCCGGCGTGTAGGTGCCGTCCGAGACGAATTTGTAGAGGAACTCGCCCCGCTCGTCGTCGCCCATATAGACCACCACGCGCCCGTCGCGGGCCAGGACGACCTCGGCATTCTCATGCTTGAACCGGCCCAGGCCGGTATGCTTGACGGGTGTGCTTTCGGGATCGGTCGGGTCGATCTCGACCACCCAGCCGGCGCGATTCGGCTCGTTGGGGTTCTTCGCGGTGTCGAAGCGCGTGTCCCACTTGTGATAATCATAGCCCCAGCCGTCCGGGCCGATGCCATAGCGGGTATAGCCCTCGTGGGCCTGCACCGGCTTCTGGTCCTCGACGGCTTCGGTCGAGCCGAAGTAACCGTTAAAATTCTCTTCGCAGGTCAGGTACGTGCCCCAGGGCGTGGTGCCCGAGCCGCAGTTGTTCAGCGTGCCCAGCGAGGCCATGCCGGTCGGGTCGGCCTCGGTCTTGAGCAGGTCGTGACCGGCGGCGGGGCCCACGATCTTCATCGGCGTGTTGTGGTGGATGCGGCGGTTGTAGGGGCTGTCCTTGACCACTTCCCAGCCGTTGTCGCCTTCGCGGACTTCCATCACCGTGACGCCCTGCAGGTTTTGCAGCTTCAGCACATCGCCGGCGTTTGCCGGAGTGCCTTTCTGCGCAGCGGGCAGGTTGGTCTTGCGGTTGGTGTATTCGTGGTTGATCGCGATCAGCTGGTGGCCCTTGTGGGTGAAGGTTTCCATGCCGTCGGTGTTCTCGCCGAACACAAGGTCCGACCCTTCGACCGGGCCGCCCTCGGCCAGGTCATAGCCGTCGGCTTGCGAGAACAGCGGGTCGCCCCAGCGAGCCAGAACACGGGCCTCGTAGCCCTGCGGCACGTGCACTTCGAAATCGGTCTGGATCGGGATCGGGGTGAAGGCGAACCGCGACGCGGCCGCTTCGGCCATGGCCGAGGCGCTGTTCATCAACCCGTTGCCCATCACCGCGGCGCTCGAGCCAAAAGCCAGCACACCGCCCAGGAAACCCCGGCGCGAGATCGCGCGCTCGACCACACGGTCGAAGTCGTTCTCTTCGGGGCGGGGAAAGTTCAGCTCGTCCCACTCGTCGGCTGACAGGTCGTTGCGGTCGAAATCCATCCTTTGGCTCCCTCGGCTTGGCTTGAGGGTGATCGATTCTTCGATTTCCGTCGCCCTCTTTGGCCGCGGATCGTAACGCGGGCATGACAGAATTCACTGCCTGCTCGCGGCGCAACCAACCGTATGCCGGCGAACGCCGACGGGGCGGGGCCGGGGTATTTGCAACCAGAAAGAAGCAGCAGGCCGGCCCCGTGCGTCAGGGGGTCAGAACCGTTCGGCCTGCAGGGCCTGGCAATCAGTGATACTGATCACGCCGATATGGCTCTCCACCACGCCGAGGGCCGCGTCCAGCAGCGTGTCCAGCCGATCCGGTCGGATGATGCAGATCACCTGCACCATGCCGCTGGCTCGGCTGACCTGGCCCGACCGGGTCCAGTTGCCCGATCGGCCCGACCCGCTGAATACCGGAAGGATGGTGTAGCCTGTTACCCCGGCGCGCTCCAGCGCGGTGGTCAGACGCGTCTGCATCATCGCCTCGATGGTGATCTCGACCCGTTTGGCCTCATGAGTCTGCATCGCTTAGCCTCCGGTAAATGCGCGGGCGGCGGCCACGTAGAGCGGAATGCCCAGCGTCAGATTGAACGGAAAAGTCACGCCCAGTGACATGGTCAGGTAGATCGACGGGTTGGCCTTGGGCAGGGCCACGCGCATCGCCGCCGGTACCGCGATATAGGAGGCCGAGGCGCCCAGCACCATGAAAAGCGCCGTGCCCCCCGCCGACAGACCCAGCAGCACGCCTGCGGACAGCCCGGCCGCCGCCCCGATGAGCGGCATCAGCACTCCGAAGGCCACCAGCCCGGGCCGGATCAGCCCTGCGCCACCGCGCAGACCGCGCCCCGCGACCAGTCCCATGTCCAGAAGAAACAGGCAGAGCACGCCCTTGAACGGGGCCACGATGAAGGCGTCGATCTCGGCCAGGCCCTTTTCGCCGGTGATCCAGCCGATCGCGAAGGACCCGACCAGCAGCACGATGGAGCCGTTCAGCAGGATTTCGCGCCACAACTCCGCGTCCATCTTCCCGGCCCCGCCACTGCGCGCGACCAGCCAGAGCGCGGCGAGGATCGCGGGCGCCTCCATCGCCGCGGCGACAGCGACCATATAGCCCTCGTAGTCCACGCCCGCGCTTTGCAGCACCGAGGTGCCCGCCACGAAGGTCACGATCGAAATCGAGCCGTAATGCGCTGCCACCGCAGCGGCGTTGAGCGGGTCGAGATCGGTCATCACCCTGAGCAGCGCAAAGCCGATCAGCGGCAGACCGGCGGACAGGATCACGCCGACCAGCAGCGATAGCACCAGCGTTCCGTCGACCCCGTGCGAGGCAACACTGACCCCGCCCTTGAAGCCGATCGCGAAGAGCAGGTAGATCGACATGCCCTTGGCGATGGCTTCGGGGATCGACAGTTCGGACCGCGACAGCGAGGCGAACAGGCCCAGGGCAAAGCTGAGAATGATTGGAGACAGCAGGTTCTCGGCCGCCAGTGACAAAATCTGGTCCATATGAGTGCGCGTCCCCTCTACATCGAACTGATGTTTGATTACCGTGTTGGCCCTGAATGTAAAGGGTCAGACCGGCACAAAATCCCTGGTCTCCGGGTTGAACCATTCCAGTCCGCCCTCGCCGATATCGGTCCATAGACCGTGCAAGCTCAGCCCGCCCTCCCTAGCCGCGCCAGCG
Organism: Paracoccaceae bacterium; assembly: GCA_003511785.1. Taxonomy (GTDB): domain Bacteria; phylum Pseudomonadota; class Alphaproteobacteria; order Rhodobacterales; family Rhodobacteraceae; genus UBA7951. The sequence goes on along the minus strand of DOIS01000086.1, from coordinate 4,973 downwards.
ACGAAGGGGAAGCTCATCAGGTTTTCCAGCGAGGCGACGACCGCCTGTTTCTCGAACTCGCGGGCCTGAACCGCGCTGTCGTCGATCGAGTTGACCAGATCGAATTTGGGCCGCAGGATGTCCATCCAGCGGCCGACGAAACTGCTCTGTTCCTCCAGTTCCGGCGTGTTGCCCTTGCACATCTCGATGCAGCCCTGCACGCCGCCGCAATTGGAATGCCCCAACACGATCAGATGCGCCACCTTCTGCGCGACAACCGCGTATTCGATCGCCGCGCTGGTGCCGTGATGATGTCCGCCGGGCTCGTAGGACGGCACCAGGTTGGCGATGTTGCGGTGAATGAAGAACTCGCCCTGATCCGCGCCGAAGATCGAGGTGACATGCACCCGGCTGTCGCAGCAGGAGATGACCAAGCCACGGGGCCGCTGCCCCTCGGTTGCCAGCCGCCGATACCAGGCGCGGTTCTCGGCATGGGCCGTGGCTTTCCAGCCGTGGTAGCGCGTCACCAGATAGCTCGGCAAGGGTTTGGCTAGGTCCATGCGTGTCCCACAGTCGCATTGATGCGTTATTCTTATCACGACCTTGTTACGGCGCTTTGCGCGAAAATTCGAGGGATTAAGTGCCGCGGCCGGCAACCTTTTGAAAACCCGGCAGCAGCTAATCTGCGCCCGCCGTGGGGGCAGAAGACATGGGGTGAACGTGGTGGAAAAGGTGATTTCTCTGGTGCATGAGGAACCCGTGCGGGTGGATACCGACAGGCTGGGCGCGCTCTATCGCCAGATGGGCGAGGCGGGGGCGGAGGACGTGGTTTGTCGCGCTATCGAAGAATTGGCCGTCAGGCTGGGCCATTGCCAGAAACTCTGGCGGCAGAAGGACCATCCGGCGCTGCGCAAGAGCGCGCGGTCGCTCATCGCCATCTCCGAGCAGATCGGCATGTGCGCACTGGCCCGGGTTGCGGGCGACGTGACGGCAGCGGTGGATTCCGGTGATGCGGTGGCCCAGGCGGCGACCCTGTCCCGGCTGATGCGCACCGGGGAACGGTCGCTCACCGCCGTGTGGGATTTGCAGGATCTGTCGGTCTGACCCTTGCGGGCGGCGAAGTGTCGGATACTCTCGGTGAGCAATATCAAGAGAGCGTGACCATGGCCCCGACATTTTCCAAGGACCGATCTGCGGCGATCCCGCTGCACGTGATCGAGCAATCCCGTTTCGACAGTTGGCACAAGGCGCAGGATGAGCGGGTCCGCGCATGGGTCGAGGTCAACGGGTTCACCGGGGCGCGCGGCCAGGTCCTTCTGGTGCCGGATGCCGACGGGCGTCCCTTGATGGCTCTTGCGGGCTTCGCCAACCCCGGGCAGCGAGCGCGCCGGCGGTTCATGCTGGCCACCGCCGCAGAGGCTCTGCCTGCCGCAGTCTATGACATCGTCTCGGGGCTGGACGGGCAGGAATTGGAAACGGAGGTTTTCGGCTGGCTGATGACGCAGCATCGGTTCGACCGCTACCGTGCACAACAGCCGGGCGGCGCGACGTTGGTGGCGCCCGAAGGGGTCGATGCCGTGCGGATCGAATCGCTGGTCGCTGCCGAGTGCCTAATACGCGACCTGATCGACACGCCAGCCGCAGACATGGGGCCTGCCGAGCTGGAGGCGGCCGCTACCGACTTGGCGGGGCAGTTCGGGGCTTCGGTGGATGTGGTGCGCGGGGACGACCTGCTCGATCAAAACTTCCCGCTGATCCACACGGTGGGTCGTGCTTCGACGCGGGCGCCGCGGCTCATCGATATCACCTGGGGCGAGGCCGGACCCAAGGTCACGCTGGTCGGTAAAGGCGTCTGTTTCGATACCGGGGGCCTGAACCTCAAGCCCCGCGCGGGCATGGCGCTGATGAAGAAGGACATGGGCGGTGCCGCCACGGTGCTGGGCCTTGCCCGGCTGATCATGGCCAAGGGGTTGGGGGTGCGCCTGAGGGTTCTGATCCCGGCGGTCGAGAACGCGGTGGCGGGCAACGCGTTCCGGCCGGGCGATATCCTGACCTCGCGCAAGGGGCTGACCGTCGAAAACAACAACACCGATGCGGAGGGGCGGCTGGTGTTGGCCGATGCCCTGGCGCTCGCTTCCGAGGAGCAGCCCGACCTGTTGGTGTCGATGGCCACGTTGACCGGAGCGGCGCGTATCGCGGTTGGGTCGGACCTGGCCCCGTTCTTCACCGATCATGACGACATCGCCGAGGCGCTGTCGCGCGCGGGTGGGGGGGTGGCCGATCCGGTCTGGCGGCTGCCTTTCCACGAGCCCTACGAGTTGAAGATCGAACCGGCCCATGCCGATCTCGACAACGCGCCCAGCAGCGGGTTTGCCGGTGCGATCACCGCCGCCCTGTTCCTGCGCCGCTTTGCAGGGCCGGGGCGATACGTGCATTTCGACATCTACGGCTGGAATTCCGCGAACCAGCCCGGCCGGCCGAAGGGCGGATTCGGCCAGGGCGCGCGCGCCCTGTTCGAGGCGCTGCCGGGACTGGTCGATCTGTGACCGACCGGCGCCGGTTGCGGTCCAACGGGCGCGTGGCGCATGTCTCGCTCCGTGGAGTTGTTCAGGCGAAGCAATACGCCGAAGGGGTCCCGCACCGGGTGATCCGCACACGAACGGTGCTGTTGGCCGACCCAGCCGGCGGGCCGCGCGATCGCGAGCTTCTCCTGGGCGAAGGCTTCACAGTTCTGGATCGGCAGGGCGACATGCTCTTCGGATTCGCCGCCCGTGACGGCCACGTGGGATGGATCGCGGCATCGGACCTGGCCGATAGCGCCCCCGCGCCCACCCATCGCGTTCGCGCGCGGCAGAGTTACGCCAAGGCCACCCCCGATCTGAAGGCGCGTGACGACGAAATGATTGTCTCGCTTGGCTCACGGGTTGCGGTAAGCGCCACGCAAGGCGCGTGGAGCCAGATCGCGGTCGGTGCGCGGACCCTCTGGGTTCCCTCGGCGCACCTGTCGCCGCTGGATGCGTCCGAGTCGGACCCGGTCGCGGTGGCCGAACGCCTGCTTGGCACGCCCTATCTCTGGGGCGGGAATACCTGTCTCGGGATCGACTGCTCGGGACTGGTACAAGCAGGCTGCCTTGCTTGCGGCCTGCCGTGCCCGGGCGACAGCGACCAACAACAGGCCGAGCTTGGCACCCACTTGCCCGAGGGCGCATCGCTGCGGCGGGGCGACCTCCTGTTCTGGCGTGGGCATGTAGGCTGGCTCGCGGATTCCGAGACTCTTCTGCACGCGAACGCGCATCACATGGCCGTGGCCTTGGAGCCCTTGCGAGACGCCATGGCCCGAATCGAGGCGCAGGGCGATGGCCCGGTCACGGCGCGAAAGCGGCTTTGATCAATCCACCACGCGGATCAACTTGCGCTCCAGTACACGCAGCACGGCACGCAGATCATGTCCGCGTTTCAGCACCCGGCCATCCATGCCCACCACCGAATACATGCCTTGCCGCGCGCGCAGGCGCGGGCGTTTCTCGATCCGATAAAGCGGGTGTTCCGCGCTGCGCCGGAATACCGAGAAGACCGCCATGTCGCGCAGTCCCGAGATGCCGTAATCACGCCATTCGCCGGCGGCGACCATGCGCCCGTAAACCGACAGGATCAGCAACAGCTCGCCGCGGTCGAACATGACCTGGGCCGGAGCATGTCCCTGCGCAGAGGCGGGCGGCGTGGGCGGTTGCATGTTCATCCCACCAGACTTGCCCCAAACGGCGTGGAAATCAAGCGCCCTCGCCCTTGGCGCGTCTGAACCGTTCGGCGAAACCTGCGTCGGCCGGAGGCATTGAGCTCAGCCCCTCCGTGCTGCTGTCCAGCCAGGTCTCGGCCGAAGCAATCAACCGAATATAGGCGCGCGCAACCTCCGCCCGTGGGTCGGCCATCGGCGCGTCGCCGGGCATCAGCTCGGGGGCGATATCGGGAAAGCGCAGGACGATCCGCCGCCAGCGGTGAATCAGGAGCAGTCGCAGCGCTGCCGCATCGAGCGGGTCTGCGGGATCGGGCGGCAAGGCGTGCAGGTCGCGCGCCAGCGCCGCAAGCGCCGCGCGGTGCTGGGTATCCAGCATGGCCGCGCGCCACGCCGGCGAGACCCGCTCCAGGGCACCCGTCACGCAGAGATCGGGCTCGGCCGGCGCATCCTCGGCCGGCACCAACGACACCCGTTCCGCCCCGTTCGCATCGAAGCGCACCGAAACCGCCCACTTCCGCACCGGCCCGTCGCGGGGGGGTGCATAGATGCGCGAGGTGGCCGGGGCGAACCGTGCCAGGCCCTGGCGGCTCAGGCGATAGAGGCTGGACCGTCCCTGTCGCCGACTCTCGACCCAGCCATCGCGGCCCAACCGCGACAGCGCCGTGCGCATCGCCCCCGGCTCGACCCCCACGCGCCCGAGGAGTCTCCCGAGACGCGCCGAAGAGATCTGCCCGCCGCGATGCTGCACAAGGTCGCCGAAGGCGGTAATGACCAGAGACCAGACGCGCAAACGGCCTTCGCCGTGCAAACTGTCGATCAATGGGGCAATCGGGTCCATGCACCAGGATTACCCGCGCCGTCGTGTGCCGTCAAAATCTTATGCGCACCAGAGGCTTGGCCCGACCGGTCCGCGGCGGGGCTTTACATCGACCGTGCGGTCGGTTTTACATGCTGCGGTCAGTGTGAAGGGGGGACTGAGCATGACACCGCAGGAGCGCGCAGAACGCAGCGCCGCCGCCATGTGGGCTGGTGACGCGGCTTCGAAATGGCTGGGCATGTCGCTGGACGCGGTGGGGCCGGGCACCGCCACCCTGTCCTTCACCGTGCAAGAGCATCACCTCAACGGGCACAAGATCTGCCATGGCGGCTAGATCTTCACGCTGGCCGATAGCGCCTTCGCCTTCGCCTGCAACAGTTACAACACAGTGACCGTCGCGCAGGAGAACCAGATCACCTTCCTGGCGCCGGGCCAGCCCGG
>DOIS01000096.1:2578-2851 GCA_003511785.1 Paracoccaceae bacterium | reverse complement strand
CGGCGCCGGGGGACGACCCGGTCAGCCGCTGATGGAGGACGTGGCCCTGGTGCGCGCACTGGGTCGGCCGCTCATCGCGCTGCCGGTGCAAGCCACCACCGGGGCCGAGCGATACCGCCGCGACGGCTGGCTGCGCCGCGGCGCACGCAACCTCTGGACCTTGGCGCGCTACGGCCTGGGCACCGACCCTGTGAAGCTGGCCGACAGCTACCGAAAATAGCGCATGTCCGGCTTCTTTCTGGTCCAGATACACCCCGGGGAGCGCGAGGGGCT
>DOIS01000096.1:800-2362 GCA_003511785.1 Paracoccaceae bacterium | reverse complement strand
AAAAATTAAATTTTAAAAAAAAAAAAAAAAAAAAAAAAAATAAAATTAAAAAAATTTTTTAAAATTAAAAAAAAATTTTTTGGGGGTTTTTTTTTTTAAAAGTGTTGGGGGGGGGGGGGGGCCCCCCCCTCCCCCCCCCCCCCTGGCCCGACGCTGGCCCGGCGCTCAGCCGCCGAAGATCCGCGCGGCCAGCCGTTTCAGCCAGCCCGGACTCTGCGCCCGCTCGCCGGGCATGCGGGGGGCCAGCGCGGCGGCGCCCTCGCGGTCGATCACCGCCTTGCCGCCCTCGAATTGCAGCCGGTAGAGATCGGCATAGATGCCGCCGCGCGCCAGAAGCTCGTCATGCGTGCCCTCGTCCACCACATGACCGCGATCCATCACCACGATCTTGTCAGCACCCCGGATCGTGCTGAGCCGGTGCGCGATCACGATGGTCGTGCGCCCGCCGGCCAGCCGGTCCAGCGCCTCCTGCACCACCTTCTCGGACTGCGCGTCCAGCGCGCTGGTGGCCTCGTCCAGCAGCAGCACCGGCGCGTCGCGCAGCAGCGCCCGCGCGATCACCACCCGCTGGCGCTGCCCGCCCGAGAGCGCCGAGCCGCGCGGCCCCACCAGCGTATCCAGCCCGTCGGGCAGCTTGGCCACGAAATCGCTGACATGGGCGGCGTCGAGCACCGGCTGCAACTCGGCGTCGCTGATTCCCTTGCGGCCCAGCAGGATATTCTCGCGCAGGGTCTCGTCGAACAGCATCGCGTCCTGCGTGACCACCGAGAAAAGCCCGCGCAGATCGGGCAGGGCCATGTCGCGCACGCGCACGCCGCCCACCGTCACCTCGCCCTCCTGCGGATCGACCAGCCGGGTGAGAACGTTGAAAATCGTCGATTTCCCCGCCCCCGAGGCGCCCACGAGCGCCGTGGTCTTGCCCGCCTAGGCGGTCAGGGTCAGGTCGCGCAGTACCTGCGCCTCGCCATAAGACAGGTTCACCCCGCGCAGCGCCAGCTCGGGCAGCCCTTCGGGCGGCGGCACCGGGTTGTCGGGGGACTCGAGGTGGATCGGCGCGTCCATCAACTCCTTGAGCCGCTCCAGCGCCGCCGCCGCCGCCTGCCAGGTGGCCGAGATCGCCGCCAGCCGCCGCAGCGGGTCGAAGGCCAGGCCGATGGCGGTGAAGAAGCTCATGAACTCGCCCACGGTCTTCTCGCCCGACAGGATATCGGCGCCCCCGAACAGCAGCACCCCCATGAATCCCACGCCGGCCATCACATCGATCATCGCCGTGACCGCCGCCACGCCACCGATCGCCCGCACCTCCGAGCGCACGAACTTGCCGCTCTCTGCGTCGAACCGTTTCGCCTGGTAGCGTTCCAGGTTGTTCAGCTTGACCGGTACGATGCCGTGAAACACCTCGTCCAGCCGGGTCGAGAGCGAGGCGCCCAGGTCGCGCGCCTGGGCCGCCTTCTTGCGCACATAGCGTTGCGCGACCGCGATAGGCAGCAGCAGGATCGGCACCCCGATCATCATGATCGCGGTCCATTTCCAATCGACTCCGATTGCCACATACATCAGCG
>DOIS01000096.1:0-484 GCA_003511785.1 Paracoccaceae bacterium | reverse complement strand
CCGATTGCCACATACATCAGCGCCACGAAGGAGACCGCGTCGCGCCCCGCGCCCAGGATGATCGCCCGCCAGACATTGTTGACCGAATTCACGTCCGACTGCATCCGCTGGATCAGGAAGCCCGGCGGATGGGACTGGTGAAACCCGCTATCCTGGCGAACCAGCCGGCGCAGCAGATCGAGGCGCAACTGGGCCGCCGCCTTCTGTGACACCCGGGTGAGCAGCACCTTCTGGATCGCGCCGGAGACCCCGCGCACGGTGAAGATGAGCAGGAAGATCACCGCCACCCCGAACAGCGCCCCGCTGTTGCCCTGGATGAAGATCTCGTCGAACATCGGCTTCATCATGTAGCTGATCGCGCCGACCGAGCCGCCTTCGAGCACCATGAAGAACACGGCGAACAGGATCACGCCCAGATGCTTGCGCAGATAGCCGCGCCAGATCCACACCATCAGTTCACGCGACGGGGTCTGGGGCGTGCTCA
>DOIS01000085.1 GCA_003511785.1 Paracoccaceae bacterium | reverse complement strand
GAGCACTTCGCCGCCAACATTGTTGGTGCGTGCGTTGGCATCCGACATCACACCCTTGGGGGTGGAGACGATCGACACGCCGAGACCCTGGCGGACCTGCGGGATGTCGTTGACGGCCATGTAGACGCGACGGCCGGGCTTGGACACGCGCTTGAGTTCGCGGATCACGGGCTCGCCCTCGTAGTACTTCAGGCTGATTTCCAGCGCCGGATGACCACGCTCGTCGGTGGCCTTCTCGTAGCCGCGGATATAGCCCTCGTCGGCCAGCACGTCGAGCACCCAGCCACGCAGCTTGGAGGCCGGCGTGCGGACGGTGGACTTGCCACGCATCGAGGCGTTGCGGATGCGGGTGAGCATATCGCCGATAGGATCGTTCATCTCATGCTCTCCCTTACCAGCTCGATTTCACCATGCCGGGAACCTGGCCATTCGAGCCCAGGTCCCGCAGCGCGATCCGCGACATCTTCAGCTTGCGGTAATACGCATGCGGACGCCCGGTCAGCTGGCAACGGTTGTGCAGCCGGGTGGGCGAAGAGTTGCGGGGCAGTTTGGCCAGCTTCAGGCGCGCCTTGAAACGCTCTTCCATCGGCCTGCTTTCGTCATTCGCGATCTCTTTCAGCTCGGCGCGTTTGGCGGCATACTTCTCCACCAGGCGCTGACGCTTCTTCTCGCGTTCGATCATTGCTTTCTTAGCCATGATAAATCTCTCCCAGGCTCAGCTGTTGAACGGCATGTTGAAATGCTTCAACAGCGCCTTGGCTTCAGCGTCGGTTTTCGCCGTGGTGGCGATCACGATGTCCAGACCCCAGGTCTCGTCCACCTTGTCGAAGTCGATCTCGGGGAACACGATGTGCTCCTTGAGACCCATGGCATAGTTGCCACGGCCGTCGAACGACTTGCCCGAGACACCGCGGAAGTCGCGGACCCGCGGCAGGGCGATGGTGATGAGACGGTCCAGGAATTCATACATCCGGTCGCCGCGCAGGGTCACCTTGGCGCCCAGCGGCATGCCCTCGCGGACGCGGAAGCCGGCGATGGATTTCTTGGCCTTCGTGATCATGGCCTTCTGACCGGCGATCGCGGTGAGGTCTTCCTGGGCCGACTTGGCCTTCTTGGAATCCTTCACGGCCTCGGCACCGCAACCGATGTTCAGAACGATCTTGTCGAGACGCGGGATCTCCATGTCGTTCTTGTAGCCGAACTCTTCCTTGAGCTTGGCCTTGATCTCGTTGCGGAAGGTCTCGCGCAGACGCGGGGTGTAGTTGGCGGTATCAAGCATCGATCCTGTCCCCCGTGGTCTTGGCGAAGCGCACCTTCTTGCCGTCTTCCTCGCGGAAGCCGACGCGGGTCGGTTTGCCGTTGGCATCCAGAAGCGCCAGGTTGCTGAGGTCGATCGGCAGCGCCTTGGGCAGGCGGCCGCCCTGGCTGGTCTGGCTCTGGCGGGTGTGGCGGATGGCCATGTTCACGCCGTCCACGACGGCCTTGCCGGCCTTGGGGTCGACGGAAGAGATCGTGCCTTCCTTGCCCTTGTCCTTGCCGGCGAGAACGACGACCTTGTCGCCCTTTTTCAGTTTGGCAGCCATCTTACAGCACCTCCGGGGCGAGCGAGATGATCTTCATGAAGTTCTTCGACCGCAGCTCGCGCACGACCGGCCCGAAGATACGGGTGCCGACCGGCTCGTTGTTGTTGTTGAGGATAACAGCCGCGTTGCGATCGAAACGGATCGCGGTGCCGTCGTCGCGACGGACTTCCTTGGCGGTGCGCACGACGACGGCCTTGCGGACATCGCCCTTCTTCACGCGACCGCGCGGGATGGCTTCCTTGACGGATACGACGATGATGTCACCCACCGACGCATACTTCCGCTTGGACCCACCCAGGACCTTGATGCACTGCACCCGGCGCGCGCCGGAGTTGTCAGCGACATCCAGATTGGTCTGCATCTGGATCATGTGGTTTCTCCTGACCTTTGGGGGCTGGTCTGGTTATATCCCCCAGGGTTTCGATTGAGACGCGAAAAGGTCCGAGAGGCCTCAGGCCTCCAGAACCTCCCAGCGTTTCGTCTTCGATTTCGGCGCGCATTCGATGATGCGAACGGTATCGCCGATCTTGAAGGCGTTCTTTTCATCGTGGGCCCGATACTTCTTGGACCGACGGATGGTCTTTTTCAGAACCGGGTGGGTGAAGCGGCGCTCCACCAGCACGGTGACAGTCTGTTGGTTGGCGTCGCTGGTGACGGTGCCTTGCAGGATACGTTTGGGCATCGGATCAAGCCTCCGCTTCCGCCGCGCCAGCGGCCTTTTCGTTCAAAATGGTTTTGACGCGCGCGGTCTGACGGCGCACCTCACGCATCCGCGCGGTGTTCTCCAGCTGGCCGGTGGCCTGCTGAAAGCGCAGGTTGAAGCTTTCTTTCTTGAGATTGGCCAGCTCGTCGCGAAGCTGGTCCGGCGTCTTGTCACGCAGTTCCTGGGCGCTCATCGCCAATTTCCTTTCCAACATCACCGGAAGGCCCCTTGCCTCTTGCGCGGGTCACCCTGATTCCAGTGGAGTTCATGATGAAGGCGCCGTATAGCGCCGACTCTTCGCACTGGCAAGAAGAAATCCCGGACATGCCAGGGACTGCCGCGCCTCCTGTGCGCCGGTCCGCCCGAAAGACCGGCACTATCGCCCGTATGGGGGCGGATCGCAACTGTTCCGGCCTTTCACATCTTGGCCCGGCCCACGTTTCGGACCATAACCGCGCCATGACCCGTGCCTTCCCATCCCCCTCCTTGCGCGCCCGTGCGGCCGCCTTCATTTTCAGCCCCCGCGCGCAGAATTTCATCCTGGGCGTGATCCTGTTCAATGCCGTGCTGTTGGGGCTCGAGACCTCGGACACCGCGATGGCGGCGGCCGGACCGCTGATTCTCGCCCTCGACGCGGCCTGCCTTGCGATTTTCGTGATTGAGTTGGCGATCAAGCTGTTCGCCATGCGGCTGCGGTTTTTCCGCGACGGATGGAACGTCTTCGATTTCGTGATCGTCGCGATCTCGCTGGCTCCGGCAGCACAAGGGCTGTCGGCTCTGCGCGCGCTGCGCATCCTGCGCCTGTTGCGGGTCATCTCGGTCGCCCCGGCCCTGCGCCGCGTGGTCGAGGGGTTGGTCAGCGCCCTGCCCGGCATGGGCTCGGTGTTTCTCTTGATGGGGCTGATCTTCTATATCGGCGCAGTGATGGCGACGAAGCTTTTCGGCGCAACCTTCCCGGAATGGTTCGGCACGCTGGGACGCTCGGCCTATTCGCTGTTCCAGATCATGACCCTCGAGTCGTGGTCGATGGGGATCGCCCGTCCGGTGATGGAGGTCTATCCGCAGGCCTGGCTCTTCTTCGTGCCCTTCATTCTCATCACAACCTTCGCGGTGGTGAACCTGGTCGTGGGCCTGATCGTCAACTCCATGCAGGACGCGCATCAGGCCGAGGCCAACCAGGCCACCGACGACTACCGCGACGAGGTTCTCAACCGTCTGGCGGAAATCGAGCGCCGGCTGCGCGAGCGCGACCGGCGGGACGGCCACGGATAACGCTCAGGCCGCCCGCGCCTCTCGCAGGAAGAGGACGACCAAAACCAGTTGCATGGCGTCGCCGGGTCCGGCGGCGCCCCTTAGACTGGCGAGCGGGCCGGTGCGCGGCTCATGTCCAGGCGTAGTTGAAACTGACGCTGATACGGTCCTCGTCGGCCATATTCGCCGGCACCTCGTGGCGCAGCCAGCTTTCCCAGAGCAGCACGTCGGCGACCCGGGGCGCGACCGGAACGAAGGTCCGCATCTCTTGACGCGCGCCCTTGCGCCGGGCGGGGGCCGCCATCATCCGTGCCGAACGCGGGTCTTCCAGTTTAAGCGCGCTGGTGCCCTCGGGCATGGCGACATAGGTCGTACCGCTGATGACACTGTGCGGGTGAATATGCGAGCCGTGGCTGCCGCCCGGGGGCAGGATGTTGATCCAGAGGTCCTCGAGCGCGAGCGCGCGCCCGTCCAGGTCGAACTCCAAGTCTTCAGCGAAGGCGGCCACATGGGCGTCGAGCGCCTCGACCATCTGCGCGAAGATCGGAAAGCGCCAGGGCAGGTCGGTGAGCGAGGCATAGGACGTATAGCCCGGATAGCCGTTCTCCTCACTCCATCTCTGGCCAGCCTCGTCATCCGCGGCGATGGAGTAACAGGAGGCCTCTAGTTCGGCAGGGTCGAGCGCTGCACCGTAGGCATCGAGCCGCGCGCGGTAGAGCCGCGTGACGAAGAGCGAGGTGATGTCAGCCATCGGCCCCATCCTTTTGCACGCAGGCCAGCAATGCCTCCCGAACATCGTCCGGCCAGGGAATCGAGCAATGCTTGTCCAGGTCACTGGCGGCGAGCACCTGGGTCGAAGACCAGCGTTTCTCGCCCTTGCAACTGATCTCGTGATGGATCGTCACCGAGGAGCGCCCGACCTTCAGAACCGAGACCTCGAACTCCAACTCCTCACCGAAGAAGGAGGGGCTGGAGAAATCGCTGGAAATGTGGACCGTGGGCGTGCCCCAGCGGTCCTCCCAGATGATCTTGTGCCAGGGGAACCCAAGCTCCAGCCAGAACTCCTCGTTCACGCCGTTGAGGATGTTGAGATAGGAGGGGAAATAGGCGGTGCCGGAGATGTCGCAATCGCCGAACGCGAGAATGCGGGTGGTACGGAAGGGGGTTTGCATGGGGGTTCCTTTGGCGGTGGCGCCCGCGTCTTAGGGGATTGTGCGCCCTGAGGACAGGGTGTTTCGGGCTGCACAGTGAAAGATCACGAACGAAAACCCCCGGCGCGAGGGCGCCGGGGGCCTATGGGCTTAGCCAGTGCGGCCGAGATTGACCGCGTCAATCGCTTTCCCGCACATCGCGAAACGAGTTTCGCGGCTCACCAATCCTCGCGGATCACCAGGCGGGTCTTGATCGGCAGTTTCATCGCGGCAAGCCGCAGCGCCTCGCGCGCGGTCTCGTCATCGACGCCGTCGATCTCGAACATGACGCGGCCGGGCTTGACCTTCGCGGCCCAGAAATCGACCGACCCTTTACCTTTACCCATCCGAACCTCGGTGGGCTTGGAGGTCACCGGAACATCGGGGAAGATCCGGATCCAGACCCGGCCCTGACGTTTCATGTGACGGGTCATGGCGCGACGCGCGGCCTCGATCTGCCGGGCGGTGACGCGCTCGGGCTGGATCGCCTTGAGCCCGTAGGTGCCGAAGTTCAGGTCAGAGCCACCCTTGGCCTGGCCTTTGATCCGGCCCTTGAACTGCTTGCGGAATTTTGTGCGCTTTGGTTGAAGCATCTGTCATTCCTCCTCAGCGACGGCCACCGGCGCCACGCGGGGCCGGACCGTCCTGGAGTTCCTGTGCCTTGCGGTCACGTGCCGAGGGGTCATGCTCCATGATCTCGCCTTTGAAGATCCAGACCTTGATCCCGATGATGCCGTAGGGCGTCGAAGCCTCGGCATGTGCGTAGTCGATGTCGGCCCGCAGGGTGTGCAGGGGCACGCGGCCTTCGCGATACCACTCGGTCCGCGCGATCTCGGCGCCGCCCAGGCGGCCGGCGACGTTGACGCGGATGCCCAGGGCCCCCATGCGCATGGCGTTCTGCACCGCGCGTTTCATGGCGCGGCGGAAGGACACCCGGCGTTCCAGCTGCTGGGCCACCGACTCGGCGACCAGCATTGCGTCCAACTCGGGCTTGCGCACCTCGACGATGTTGAGATGCAGCTCGCTGTCGGTCATCGCGGCCAGCTTCTTGCGCAGAACTTCGATGTCCGCGCCTTTCTTGCCGATGATGACGCCGGGACGCGCAGTGTGGATCGTGACGCGGCACTTCTTGTGCGGACGCTCGATGATCACGCGGGCGACGCCAGCCTGCTTGCACTCTTCCTTGATGAACTCGCGGATCTTGACGTCTTCCAGCAGAAGATCGCCGTAATCCTTGGTGTCGGCATACCAGCGGCTGTCCCAGGTGCGGTTGACCTGGAGGCGCATGCCGATCGGATTGACTTTCTGTCCCATTAGGCTTGCTCCTCGACTTGACGCACCGTGATCGTGATCTCCGAGAACGGTTTGATGATCTTGCCGAACCGGCCACGGGCCCGCGGACGACCGCGCTTCATGGTCAGGTTCTTGCCGACATAGGCTTCGGCCACGATCAGCTCATCGACATCCAGGTTGTGGTTGTTCTCGGCATTGGCGATGGCGGACTGAAGGCACTTCTTCACGTCCTGCGCGATCCGCTTCTTGGAGAAGGTCAGATCGGTCAGAGCGCGATCCACCTTCTTGCCGCGAATCATCGCCGCAACCAGGTTCAGTTTCTGCGGGCTGGTGCGAAGCATGCGGGTCTTGGCCATCGCTTCGTTGTCAGCCACGCGGCGGGGGTTCTTTGCCTTGCCCATGACTTACTTCCGCTTCGCTTTCTTGTCGGCGGCATGACCGTAATAGGTCCGGGTCGGCGAATACTCACCGAACTTCTGACCGATCATGTCTTCCGAGACGTTGACAGGGATATGCTTGTGACCGTTGTACACACCGAAGGTCAGACCCACGAATTGCGGCAGGATCGTCGAGCGGCGCGACCAAATCTTGATCACTTCGTTGCGGCCCGATTCACGGGCAGCTTCGGCCTTCTTCAGGACGTAGCTGTCCACGAAGGGACCTTTCCAGACTGAGCGAGACATGCGTTAACGTCCCTTCTTCTTGGCGTGGCGCGAGCGGATGATCAGCTTTTGCGACGCCTTGTTCTTGTTGCGGGTGCGCGCACCCTTTGTCGGCTTGCCCCAGGGCGTGACCGGATGACGGCCGCCCGAGGTGCGGCCTTCGCCGCCGCCATGGGGGTGGTCAATCGGGTTCATCACCACGCCGCGGACGCTCGGACGCTTGCCCTTGTGGCGCATCCGGCCGGCCTTGCCGTAATTCTGGTTCGAGTTGTCCGGGTTCGACACGGCGCCCACGGTGGCCATGCACTCCTGACGGACCATACGCAGTTCGCCCGAGGACAGGCGGATCTGGGCATAACCGCCATCGCGACCGACGAACTGGGCATAGGTGCCCGCGGCGCGTGCGATCTGGCCGCCCTTGCCGGGCTTCAGCTCGATGTTGTGGACGATCGTACCGATCGGCATGCCCGAGAAGGGCATCGCGTTGCCGGGCTTGATGTCGGCCTTCTGCGCGGCCACGACCTTGTCGCCCACGGCCATGCGCTGCGGCGCCAGGATATAGGCCTGCTCGCCATCTTCATACTTCACCAGCGCGATGAAGGCGGTCCGGTTCGGGTCGTATTCGATCCGTTCGACGGTCGCCGCCACGTCCATCTTGTTGCGCTTGAAATCGACGATCCGGTAGAGGCGTTTCGCCCCGCCCCCGCGCCGACGCGAGGTGATACGTCCGGTGTTGTTCCGGCCGCCCGACTTGGTCAGACCCTCGGTGAGGGCCTTGACGGGGCGTCCTTTCCACAGCTCCGAACGGTCGATCAGCACCAGCCCGCGCTGGCCCGGCGTCGTCGGCTTGTACGACTTGAGTGCCATGCTTTCTGTCTTCCGTTTAGCAAACGCGACCCTTGCGGGCCGCTATGTTTAAGGCGGGGGTGTGAGGCCCGCTCTTGGTATAGGCCCCCGAAGGTGCCCGGTTCGACTGGCGTCTCCGCCAAAAGCCGCGGCCCCGAAGCGAATCCGGGGCCGCGAAAGATGTCCGTCCTTATTAGAGGCCGGTGGTCACGTCAATGGTGTTGCCCTCTTCGAGGGTGACATAGGCCTTCTTGACGTCCTTCCGGCGGCCCAACTGGCCGCGGAACCGCTTGACCTTGCCCTTGGTGACGGTGGTGTTGACCGCCTTCACCTTGACCCCGAACAGCGCCTCGACCGCTTCCTTGATCTCGGGCTTGGAGCTGTCGATCGCCACTTCGAACACCACGGCATTGGCTTCGGACGCCATGGTGGCCTTCTCGGTGATGACCGGCTTGCGGATCACGTCGTAATGTTCTGCCTTCGCGCTCATTTCAGACGAGCCTCCAGTGCTTCGACACCCGCCTTCGTGAGCACCAGCGTGTCACGGCGGAGGATGTCATAGACGTTTGCGCCCATCGACGGCAGGACGTCCAGCCCGTCGATGTTGCGCGCTGCCTTGGCGAAACCTTCGTTGACCGAGGCCCCGTCGATGATCAGCGCACGCTTCCAGCCCAGGTTGGCGACCTGCTTGGCCAGAGCCGCGGTCTTGCCCTCGGCTTCGGCGTCCTCGATCACCACCAGCTCGCCCGCCTTGGCCTTGGCCGACAGCGCGTGCTTGAGCCCCAGCTTGCGGAACTTCTTGGGCAGGTCATGGGCATGGCTGCGGGGCACGGGGCCCTTGTAGATGCCGCCCTTACGGAAGATCGGCGCGTTCCGGTCACCGTGGCGTGCGCCGCCGGTGCCCTTCTGGCGATAGATCTTCTTGGTCGAGTAGCTGGTTTCCGACCGGGTCTTGACCTTGTGCGTACCTTGCTGCGCCTTGTTGCGCTGCCAGCGCACGACGCGGTGCAGGATGTCGGCGCGCGGCTCGAGGCCCCAGACCTCGTCCGAGAGCTCGACCGACCCGGCGCTGCCACCGTCCAGTTTGATCACGTCGAGTTTCATTCGTCGCCTTCCTTCTTCTGATCGGCCGAACCGGCGCCGTCATTCTTCTCGGCTTCGATCTCGGCCTCGGCTTCCTTCAGCGCGGCTTCCTGCTGGGCGGCCTCTTCGGCCAGACGCGCCTCCTCGGCGGCCTTGGCTTCTTCCTCGGCCTGGCGCGCAGCTTCTTCGGCCTGGCGCTGTGCCTCGCGGCGTGCCGACATCAGGGCGGCGGGCAGGATCACGTTCTCGGGCGTGGGCTTCTTCACCGCGTCCTTGACGGTCACCCAGGACCCCTTGGGGCCGGGAACGGCGCCCTTGATCATGATGATGCCACGGTCGCTGTCGGTCTTGACCACTTCCAGGTTCTGGGTGGTCACCCGGGCGGCGCCCATGTGGCCTGCCATCTTCTTGCCCTTGAACACCTTGCCGGGGTCCTGGCACTGGCCGGTGGAGCCGTGCGAACGGTGGCTGATCGACACGCCGTGCGAGGCGCGCAGGCCGCCGAAATTGTGCCGCTTCATGGCACCGGCGAAACCCTTACCGATCGAGGTGCCGGTCACGTCGACATACTGGCCCTCAAAGTAATGGTCGGCAATGATTTCTTCGCCCACGTCGATCAGGTTGTCCGGCGAGACGCGGAATTCCGCAACCTTGCGCTTGGGCTCGACCTTGGTGGCGGCGAAATGGCCACGCATCGCCTTCGAGACGCGTTTGGTCTTGGGGGTGCCGGCGCCGAGTTGAACGGCGGTGTAGCCGTCCTTGTCCGCGGTGCGCTGCGAGACGACCTGGAGCTTGTCGAGTTGCAGGACGGTTACCGGCACCTGCCGGCCATCCTCGAGAAACAGCCGGGTCATGCCGACTTTCTTTGCGATGATACCAGAGCGCATGTTTACTACCCTCCGATCTTACGACTGCAACTTGATCTCGACATCCACGCCGGCGGCGAGGTCGAGCTTCATCAGCGCGTCCACCGTCTGCGGGGTCGGATCCACGATGTCCAGGAGCCGCTTGTGGGTGCGGATCTCGAACTGGTCGCGGGATTTCTTGTCAACGTGAGGCCCACGCAGAACCGTGAACTTCTCGATTTTGTTGGGCAGCGGAATCGGGCCGCGCACCTGCGCGCCCGTGCGCTTGGCCGTGTTGACGATCTCCTGGGTGCTGGAGTCCAGCACGCGGTAGTCGAACGCCTTCAGCCGAATGCGGATATTCTGGCTTTGGATTGCCATGTTTCGTTTCCCTCAAGGGCGTTGCGGTTGAGAGGAGGAGCGCCGACCACCGACACCCCTCGTCGAACCGGAATTGCAGAGGGAGACCCCGGCGGGGGTCTCCCGGAACACAGTGCGTCGA
Organism: Paracoccaceae bacterium; assembly: GCA_003511785.1. Lineage (GTDB taxonomy): Bacteria > Pseudomonadota > Alphaproteobacteria > Rhodobacterales > Rhodobacteraceae > UBA7951. The sequence continues at coordinate 25 of DOIS01000085.1, read as the reverse complement.
GGATTACTCGATGATCTTCGACACG
>DOIS01000081.1 GCA_003511785.1 Paracoccaceae bacterium | reverse complement strand
CTCGACGCCGCGCGCCGGGCGGGGCCGCTCCTGCCCCGGCCGCGCGCGTGGGGCGGGGCGATCCTGCGCCTCGCCGCCGCGCTGGCGGTCTTCATCGCCCTGCTCGCGGCGCATCCCGTGGTCATCGGCGTTCCGGCCGTGTGACCCGGGCCGGAGGGCCGACCGCCCGGCGCGGCCCCCGCCCGATCCCGGTGTCAGGCCACGGATTTCCGATCCGCCGGGGAGGGGACGTAGTTGAGCACCGGAGCCAGCCAGCGTTCCGCCTCGTCCAGGTCCATGCCCTTTCGGTCGGCGTAATCGGCGACCTGGTCGCGCTCGACCTTGCCGACCCCGAAATAGTAGCTTTCGGGATGGCTGATATAGAGGCCCGAGACGGAAGAACCCGGCCACATCGCCATGCTCTCGGTCAGCGCCACGCCGGTGGACGCCTCGGCATCGAGCAGCGAAAACAGCGTGCGCTTTTCGGTATGATCGGGCTGCGCGGGATAGCCCGGGGCGGGGCGGATGCCGTCATAGGGCTCGGCGATCAGCTCCTGAGGCGTGAAGCTCTCGTCCGGCGCGTAGCCCCAGAACTCCTGCCGCACCCGTTCGTGCAGCATCTCGGCCATCGCCTCGGCGATCCGGTCGGCCAGCGCCTTGACCATGATCGCGCCGTAATTATCGTTGGCCTTGTCCAGCCGCTCGGCGATCTGGATCTCTTCCGGGCCAGCGGTCACGACGAACCCGCCCACGTGATCCGCGCCGCGCCCCTCGGGGGCCACGAAGTCGGACAGGGCCAGGTTCGGCCGGTCGCCGCGTTTCGAGGTCTGCTGGCGCAGCGTGTGCAGCGTGGCCAGCGTCTCGGAGCGGTTCCCGCCGGTGTAAAGCCGGATGTCGTCGCCCACCGCGTTGGCGGGCCAGAACCCCACCACGGCGCGCGGCGTGAACCAGCGTTCGGACACGATCCGGCCCAGCATCTCCTGCGCGTCGTCGAACAGCGCGCGGGCCGCTTCGCCCTGTTTCTCGTCGTCGAGGATCTTGGGATAGACGCCCCGCATTTCCCAGGTCTGGAAGAAGGGCGTCCAGTCGATATAGCGCGCGATCTCGGCCAGGTCCCAGTCGTCGAGAACGCGGGATCCGGTGAAGGTGGGGGCAGGGGGGCTGTAGCCGTCCCAATCCAGCTTCAGCGCGTTGGCGCGGGCGGCGACCAGCGGCAGCCGGTTCTTGGCGCGCTCGGCGCGTTCGTGCTTCTCGGCCACCTCGGCATATTCGGCCCGGATCGCGGCGACATAGTCGGGTTTCTGCGCCGGGCTGAGCAGACGACCGACCACGCCCACCGCGCGGCTCGCATCGGTGACATGGACCGTCTGGCCCTTGTTGAAGCGCGGCGCGATCTTCACGGCGGTGTGGACCTTCGAGGTGGTCGCCCCGCCGATCAGCAGCGGAATAGCGAGCCCCTCGCGCTCCATCTCGGAGGCCAGGTGCACCATCTCGTCGAGCGACGGCGTGATGAGACCCGAGAGCCCGATGATGTCGACCTGTTCCTCGCGCGCGACTTGCAGGATCTTCTGCGGCGGCACCATCACGCCCAGGTCCACGATCTCGTAATTGTTGCAGGCCAGCACAACGCCCACGATGTTCTTGCCGATGTCGTGCACGTCGCCCTTGACGGTGGCCATCAGCACCTTGCCCGCGCTTTCGCGGCCCTCGCCGCCGGACTGGCGCTTTTCCTCTTCCATGTAAGGCAGCAGGACGGCGACCGCCTGTTTCATCACGCGGGCCGATTTGACCACCTGCGGCAGGAACATCTTGCCCGCCCCAAAGAGGTCGCCCACCACGTTCATCCCCGCCATGAGCGGGCCCTCGATGACATGCAGCGGGCGCTCGGCGGCAAGGCGCGCCTCTTCGGTGTCTTCCTCGATGAACTCGGTGATGCCGTTGACCAGGGCGTGTTCGATGCGTTTCTCGACGCTCCAGGTGCGCCAGGTGAGATCGCGGACCTTTTCCTCGCGCTTGTCGCCCTTGAACCGCTCGGCGATCTCCAGAAGGGTCTCGGTCGCCGTGCCGGATTGCGGCGTGCGGTTGAGCACCACGTCCTCGCAGGCCTCGCGCAGCTCGGGGTCGATCTGGTCATAGACGGCGAGCTGGCCCGCGTTGACGATCCCCATGTCCATGCCGGCGGCGATGGCGTGATAAAGGAACACCGCGTGCATCGCCTCGCGCACGGTTTCATTGCCGCGGAACGAGAAGGACAGGTTCGACACCCCGCCCGAGACATGCGCATGGGGCAGGTTGGCCCGTATCCAGCGGGTGGCCTCGATGAAATCCACGCCGTAATTGTCGTGCTCCTCGATGCCGGTCGCCACGGCGAACACGTTGGGGTCGAAGATGATGTCCTCGGGCGGGAACCCGACCTCCTCGACGAGGATGCGGTAGGCGCGGGCGCAGATCTCGGTCTTGCGGGCGAAACTGTCGGCCTGGCCCTGCTCGTCGAAGGCCATGACCACCACCGCCGCGCCATAGGCCAGGCACAGCCCGGCCTGATGGCGGAACTGTTCCTCGCCCTCTTTCAGGCTGATGGAGTTGACCACCGGCTTGCCCTGGACGCATTGCAGGCCGGCCTCGATCACCTCCCATTTCGAACTGTCGATCATGATCGGCACACGGGCGATGTCGGGCTCGCTGGCCACGAGGTTCAGGAACTCGACCATCGCGGCTTTCGAATCGATCAGCCCCTCGTCCATGTTCACGTCGATGATTTGCGCGCCGTTCTCGACCTGGTCGCGGGCCACCTCCAGGGCGGCGGCATAGTCGCGGTTCACGATCAGCTTGCGGAACCGGGCCGAGCCGGTGACATTCGTCCGCTCGCCCACATTGACGAAGGGAATGTCCGGGGTCAGCACGAAGGGCTCGAGCCCGGAGAGACGCAGGTATCTGTCGGTCATGCGGCCACCTTTCGGGGGGCGAAAGGCGCGACGGCCTCGGCGATCGCGCGGATATGGTCGGGTGTGGTGCCGCAGCAGCCCCCGACGACGTTGACGATGCCGTCGCGGGCGAAGGCTTCGACCTGCGCGGCGGTCTGCTCGGGCGTCTCGTCGTATTCGCCGAAGGCGTTGGGCAGGCCCGCGTTGGGATAGGCGCAGGTCAGCGCGTTGGCCACGCCGGCGATCTCGGCCATGTGCGGGCGCATTGCCTCGGCCCCCAGCGCGCAGTTGAGCCCCACGGTGAACGGGCGGGCATGGGCGACCGAGTGCCAGAACGCGGTCGGCGTCTGCCCCGAGAGCGTGCGCCCGGAGGCGTCGGTGATGGTGCCCGAGATCATGATCGGCAGGCGTTGGCCTGCGCGGGCGAAGGCCTCGAACGCGGCGAAAATCGCGGCCTTGGCGTTGAGCGTGTCGAAGATCGTCTCGATCAGGATCAGGTCCGAGCCGCCCTCGATCAACCCGTCGATCTGTTGCCCATAGGCGATGCGCAGGGCGTCGAAGCTGACCGCGCGAAAGCCGGGATCGTTCACGTCCGGGCTTATGCTGGCGGTGCGGTTTGTCGGACCCACGGCGCCCGCGACGAAGCGCGGTTTGCCATCCTCGGCGGTGGCCCGGTCCGCCGCGCGGCGCGCGACCTGGGCGCCCGCGACGTTGAGATCGTGCACCGCGTCCTCCAGCCCGTAATCGGCCTGGGCGATGGTGGTCGAGGAAAACGTGTTGGTTTCGAGAATGTCGGCCCCTGCCATCGCGAAGGTGAACTGAATATCCTCGACCGCTTCCGGCTGCGTCAGCACAAGCAGGTCGTTGTTGCCCTGCTGCGGGTGCTCGGGGTGATAGTGACGCCGGCAGCCGGGTCCGTGGATGTGACCGTGGCCGGTAAAATCCTCTTCGCCCAGACCCAGCGTCTGAATCATCGTGCCCATCGCCCCGTCCAGGACCAGGATCCGTTCGGATGCCAGCGCGCGCAACGTGGCCAGCGCGGGCGTTTCGGGGAGGGTAAAGTTCAACATGCGGCGGTCTTCCGGGTTATGGGCAGCGCCGCATTTTAACGTTTGCGCAACATGAGGTAAAATGATCGTTCTGCGAGAATACCATGAGGCGGCCTCATAAACAGGGCCCGGCACTCGGTCTTTCCTGGGTGGTTGGTCCACGTGAGCTTGAAAACCGGATCGTATGGTCTTATTTCGTTGGTGGCCAGACATGGAGGTTCGCATGGAAACCCTCATCCTCGACCGCGCGGCGCCCGACCGCCAGGGGGTCGCTCTCAAGGCCTTCGCCCGGATCGCCGAGGCGTGGTCGCTGACCCAACGCGAGGCGGCGGCACTGGCGGATATGTCCGAGTCGACCTGGAAACGGGCGAAGAAGCCCGGCTTCGCGGGGGATCTGACGCGGGACCAGATGCTGCGGCTCTCCGCGCTGATCGGCCTCTTCAAATCGCTCGAGCTCTATTTCGACGCGCCCATTTCGCGGGACTGGGTCAAGCTACCCAATCGTGGGCCGGAATTCGACGGGGCCCGGCCGCTGGACGCGATGATCCAGGGCGGCTTGCCAAAGATTCTGCGCGTGCGGGGCTATGCCGATGCGCTCAGGGGCGGGGTTTGAGGATCGCCACGGTCAACGACCGCGCCCTTGTCCGGCTGATCTCCGCGACCCACCACAAGCCGCCGGTGCTGCGGGGGCTGGTGGACGGCGACGAGGAGGCCGAAATCCTGGCCGGGATCGAAGGCGAGACCAGCGCGCGCCTGATAGCCGAACGCGAGGGCAGCCCCGCGCTGGATCGCCGCGAACTGGCCTTCGCACGGCGCTCGCGCGATCTGGCCCTCTATGGGCAGGGGCACGTCAACGCGGCCTTCACCTACACGCGGCCCACGGGGAACCGCTTCAACACAGGCGCGCGGGGCGCCTGGTATTGCGCCTGGGACATGCTGACCAGCGCGCAGGAGGTGGGCTTTCACCGGACCCGCGAGTTGGGTTTCATTGGCCGCTTCGAGGATGAGGCGCGCTATGTCGAGCTGCTGGCCGATTTCATCGGCGATTTTCCGGACCTGCACGGCACGCGGCATCCCGCGCTCGACCCGGAGCCCGAACGCGGCTACCTGGCCGGCCAGCGCCTGGCGGCCGAGCTTAGGGCCGAGGGGCATCGCGGGCTGATCTACCCATCCGTGCGCAACCCCGGCGGCCGGTGTTTCGTCGCCTTCGATCCCGGCATCATCCAGAACGTCCGACCGGGCGCCAGTTGGAAGCTTGTCTGGCAGGGGCGGCCGGAGTTCACCATCGAGGGGGTGTGACCGCACTGGCGCGCCGTACGGTGCCGGGAGCATCGGGCGCGCCTTGTGAGCGGCCAGGCCGCCGCAACGCGGCGCGTCAAACCCGCCTGACGATGGCACAAACCGCTTTGCCCCGGTCTGGTATGCTCGGTTTTCGCGTTAGGGCGCGATCGCCAGGGCAATTGCCTTGGCGACCGTCTCGTGGTCGTGATCCAACATGCTGGTCCCGATGCGGATGAACCCCGATCCTCCGAGAAAACACTTCTCTCCGGGCAGAACAGCGATCCCATGCGCGGCGAGGGTTATGAGCGCATAATGCTCTGCGACCACGGGGAGCCAGATGCAAAACCCGTCACCACGATAGCCGGTGATTCCCTCCCGATCGAGCGCGTCCAGCAGGGCATTGCGGCGTTCCGCGTAAACCCGCCGGGCGTTGTCGATTGTCCGAGTGGTTTCCTGCTGCCCGAGAAGCCAGGCGGCTGCGCCTTGCAGCAGGCGGCTGGTCCAGCCGGCGCTGAACAGACGGTAGGACTGCACGCGCTCGATGATTTCTTCCGGTGCCGACATGACCGCAAGCCTCAGGTCCGGTCCATAGGATTTCGAGAAGGACCGCACGTGGATGACCCGGTCCGGAAAGCGGGTGCCCAGGCTCCTGGCCGGGTGCGCCGAGACATCGCCCAGTCCGTCATCCTCGAGAATCAGGGTGCTCCGCCGGGCGAGCCTCTCGGCAAGCGCCTCCATCCTGTCGTCGGTGACGTGACGGCCGGTCACCGAATGGGTGCGCGGCTGGTAAAGGAACAGCACGGGATTCGCGTCCAGGGCCGCTGAAAGGCTCTCGGGGATCGGTCCCTCGTCATCGCAGGCGACCGGCACGATATGGGCCCCTGCGTCCTCGAGGATATCGAGAAGGCGAATCGCTGTCGGTTCCTCGCAGGCCACGGTGTCGCCCGCCAGGACGAGCGCGTGCACGGCGGCGAAGACGGCGTTGTAGCCCCCATTCGTCGCCAGCATCGCGTCGGGCGTATAGGGCCAGCTGGACCGGAGCGCGCTCTCGAGCTCGGGTTCGATCCGGGAGCGATCGTAACTGTTGATGGATGCACTGCCGGAGGCATTGCGCAGCGCCTCGTCAAGGCGGGGCAGAAGGGCGGGGTCGGGAACCGCCCGGCTGAGATCCAGCGCATCGGGGCCGTAGTGCCCCATCCGCCCGGTCCGCGCCGGGGCGCGCCCGATCGCCTCGCCGATGATGCGTGTCCCGTTGCGGCCGCGGCCCGAGATGACCTTCTGCCGTCGCAGGTCGGCCCAGGCCGTGGACAGGGTCGCAGGGCTGATTCCCAGCCTGAAGGCGAGGTCGCGTAGCGCCGGCAGGCGGGCGCCGAGCTGAATTTCGCCGGTCCGGATGAGCCGAGCTGTTTCCACGGCTATGCCCTTGGAATCCCGGCCCATTAGCCGTTTTGCCAACCATTCCGCATCGACTTGGTGCATGGCGTGTCCCTCCGCTTAAATGTTCAGTAACATAATAACATTTGATCGACAAGACCTGAACATTTAATCACCTGACCAAACGTAACCACAGGGATCGTTCATGCCGCTTTCGCTGAGCCTTGTATTCCGGGACTGGGATTTCCTGACGCCGCTGCTTCTGGGCGAGGTCGCCGACGACCGTCTGGAGCTTCGGATCGAGCGGGTGGACACCATGCCCGACAACCCGTCCGAAACCGAGGGTCTCGACGGCGCCGAGGTTTCGCTCAGCCGGTTCGTGCAGCAGCGGGTTGCCGGCCGGGACCGGGACGTGGGTATCGCGACCTTCCCGATGCGGGCGTTCCGCCACCGGTGCATCATCACGCGCGGCGATCACCCTGCGCGGCATCTCGGGGATCTCCGGGGCGGACGGATCGGCGTGACCGGCTGGCAGGACTCGGGCAATACCTGGACCCGCGATGCGTTGCTCGACGCCGGGGTGCTTCTTGAGGAGGTGCGCTGGTTCGCCGGTCGCCTGACCGCGCAGCATCCCGTCATCGACCGCCTGGGGCGGTTCGCGCAGCCGGGCTGGATCGACGCGATCCCCGGAGAGCGCCCGATGCTGGACATGTTGCGCGAGGGCGCCCTCGATGCGGTTTTCACGCCTTTCATGCCCGAGGGGTTCTTCGCGCCCGAGTCCGAATTCCGGCCGGTTCTGGATGACCTGCCCAATGCCGAGCGGCGGTATTTCGAGGCGCGGGGCTTCGTTCCGGGCATTCACGCCGTGGCGCTGCGGGCCGACCTTGCAAGACGTGAGTCATGGCTGCCCGGCGCCGTCAGCGATCTGCTGGACCGGTCGCGGGCACTCTGGACGGCCAAGCGCCGGCGCTATGCCGGCACGTCGCCGTGGCTCTTCGACGAGTTGCTGCGCGTCGGACGCTGGCTGCCCGAGGACCATGATGCAAGCGGGCTGGAAGCGAACCGGCCGATGATCGAAGCCTTTGTCGCGGCCGCCCATGCGCAGGGCCTGATACCCGCGCCGATCGCGGCGGAGGACATCTTCATCGCGACCGACCCCGTTCCGACGATCGAACAACAAGAGGATGTATCCGCATGAAAGTGGCTCTCGGCCAGTTCGCAGCCGCGAACGATTGGCAGGCAAATGCAGAAACGGCCAAGGACCTGATCCGGCGCGCGAACGCGGCAGGGTGCGATCTGCTGGTCATGCCCGAAGGTATCCTAGCACGTGACATCGCCGATCCCCAGATCGTGTTGAAGGCCGCGCAGCCCCTCGACGGGCCGTTCATGCAGGAGATGACGGCGGCGTCCGCGGGCTCGGACCTGACCATCATCTTCTGCTTCCATGTGCCGGTCGCAGGCGAGAACCGGGTCCAGAACGTGCAGGTCGTGCTGAGGAACGGCGAGATCGTCTCCACATACCGCAAGCTGCACCTTTACGACGCCTTCGCGGTGCTCGAGTCCGAGCACGTGATGCCCGGCGACTCCATTCCGGAGCTGGTCGAGGTGGCGGGCATGAAGCTCGGGCTGATGACCTGCTATGATGTCCGCTTCCCCGAGATGGCGCGGCATCTGGCGCTGGAGGGCGCCGAGGCCCTGATCCTGCCGGCCGCCTGGGTGCGCGGGCCGGGCAAGGAACATCACTGGGAGACGCTGGTGACCGCCCGGGCGCTTGAGAACACCTGCTACGTGATCGCCGTCGCGAATGCGGACCGCGCAACATCGGGTCCAGCATGGTGGTCGATCCCCTGGGCGTCACCACCCACAAGGCAGGAGACGGCCCGACGATGATCGTGGCCGATATCGACCCCGAAGGGGTGGCCCGGGCACGCGCCGTGCTGCCCGTGCTCGACAATCGCAGGTTCGGACGGTCCGAGCTTGCGGAAATGACCTAAGACACAAAGGGAGACTGACATGATCAAGACAAGCACAGCCCTGGCGGGCCTCGTAGTCGCCGCCGGACTGTTCGGAACGGCGGCATTCGCAACGGACGCCGGGATACCGGAACAGACCCTGAATGAAGAGCTGCACGCACAGCTTCCCGAAAAGGTCCGCGAAAAGGGCTACATGACGGCCGTGAACCCCGGCTCCTTTCCGCCCTATGACTTCGTGGAAAGCTCGACCAAGGTCACCGGCGCCTCCGCGGACATGGCCGAGGCCCTGGGCGACGTGCTGGGCGTCGAGACCCGCCACGCCTCGGTCGCCGGTCTTCCCGCGCTGCTGAGCGGCATCGGCGCGAACCGGTTCGAATTCGCGATGGGCCCCGTGGGCGATTTCGTCTCGCGCCGCGAAGCCAACGACTTCGTCGATTGGGTGCAGGAATTCGCGGTCTTTGCCGTGCAGTCCGGAAACCCGAAAGGTATCGACGGGCTGGAAACCGCGTGCGGCGCCAGGATCGCGGTGCAGGCGGGCGGTTCGGCCGAACGCGTGATCACCGAGCAGGCGGCCAAGTGCGAGCAGGACGGCAAACCGGCAATCGAGGTCAAGTCCTACGCCGACCAGCCGACCTCGATCCTGGCGGTGCGGTCCGATCGGGCCGACGCCTTCTTCTCGTCCCAGGCCCCGCTGACCTATTTCGTGCAGCAATCCGATGGTGAGTTGGAACTGGCCGGTGTCGGCAAGAGCAACGGCTTCAAGGACCTGTTCCAGGGTGCCGTGGTGCCTAAGGACTCGCCGCTGGCCGACGTTCTGCTGGGGGCGCTGGAGATCCTGCACGAGAACGGAACCTATGAGGCGATCATGACCAAATGGGGTCTCGAGAACAACATGCTGGGCGAGCCCGGCATCAACCTGTCGACGTGGTAACATGACCTTCATCAGCAACACTTCCCAGGTATCGCCCCGAAAGGGCGATACCGACAGCCGGCCCGCCACCGATGCCTATGACGTGTCGCGGGCCCATCGTCCGCTTCCTGTCCGGCGCATCGCTGCCTGGCTGATCCTTGGCTGGATCTGCGTGCAGGCGGTCATGATCGTCGCGCTGAACGGCAATTTCGGTTGGGGCGTGGTCGGCAAATACCTGTTCCACCCCAATATTCTGGACGGGCTGACGGTCACGCTGGGCCTCGCGGCGATTTCGATGTTCCTCGGGATCCTGTTCGGCCTCGTCATCGCGATCATGCGCATGTCGCCCGACCGGCTGCTGTCGGGGTTCGCCGCCGGGTTCCTGTGGTTCTTCCGCGGCGTGCCGCTGCTGGTGCAGCTGATCTTCTGGTATAACATGTCGACGCTATTCCCGGAGGTTCGGATCTCGATCCCGTTCGGTCCCGATCTTGCCGTCTGGGAGACCAACAGCCTCATCTCTCCGCTGACGGCCGCGATCATCGGTCTCGCCCTGCACGAGGCGGCCTACATGGCCGAGATCATCCGGGGGGGCTTTTGTCCGTGGATCACGGTCAGGTAGAGGCAACGCAGGCCTTCGGCATGTCGAGGGGCCGTGCCCTGCGCCGGGTGATCCTGCCGCAGGCCATGCGCTCGATCGTGCCGCCGACGGGCAACCAGTTCATTTCGATGGTCAAGGCCACGTCGCTGGTCAGCGTCATCGCCATGTCGGACCTGCTCTACTCCGTGCAGGCGATCTACAACCGGACCTTCGAGGTCATCCCGCTGCTTCTGGTCGCGGTGGCCTGGTATCTGTTCATCGTCTCGATCCTCAATGTCGGGCAGGGCTTCCTCGAGCGGCATTTCGGCCGCAGCGAGCGCGGCGCGATGGAAGACGACGTCAAGGCCGAGGAGGCAGAAGTATGAACATTCGTTCGGATTTCCCCGTGGTCCGCACCGCAGGTGTCCACAAATCCTTCGGCAACAACCATGTCCTGAGAGGCATCGACCTCGATGTGGCGGCGGGCGAGGTCGTGACCGTGCTGGGCCCCTCGGGATCGGGCAAGTCCACCCTTCTGCGCTGCATCAACCAGCTTGAGGAAATCGATAGCGGCGCGGTTTTCTCCGACGACGAACAGATGGGCTTCGACCTGCGCGGCGACCGGTTGCACAAATTGCCGGATGCCGCCGTGCGCCGGCAACGGCGCAAGATCGGCATGGTGTTCCAGCACTTCAACCTGTTCCCGCATCTCACCGCGCTCGAGAACATCATCGAGGCGCCGGTCGGTATCCATGGGCGGTCGAAGGCGGAGGCGAAGCAGGAAGCGATGGAACTGCTGGATCGCATCGGTCTTGCCGACAAGGCGCGGCATTTTCCCCGGCAGCTTTCCGGGGGGCAGCAACAGCGCGTCGCAATCGCGCGTGCGCTTGCCATCAAGCCACGTCTCCTGCTGTTCGATGAGCCTGCCTCGGCACTCGATCCGGAACTGGTTGGCGAAGTTCTGGCAACCATGCGCGATCTCGCCGAAGGCGGCCTGACAATGCTGGTCGTCACGCACGAGATCTCGTTCGCCCGCGAAGCGGCGCATCGGGTCGTCTTCATGGATGGCGGCGTCATCGTGGAACAGGGCGCGCCGGAAAAGGTGCTCAACGATCCCGAGAGCCCCCGGACACGCCAGTTCCTCAGCCGGTTCATCTAGCGACATAGATGGCCGTGGGTCTGCTGTTGGCAAGCAGCCCGCTCAGGCATAGGGGCTGGCCGGTTCGGCTGGCCAGCCCTATTCGAGCGCTGGATGGTGGTCGCCTTCCGGGCTTCCTGTCCGGGAAATCGGTGCCGATGCACGCGAGATAGACCCGGGCGGCGTGCACTGGTCGAAACCTTGTCCAGGGCTCGGTTCTCCCTGTCGCACCCGTCGCAGACCTCGCCGCGCTTCGGGTTTCGGTGCGACATGTGTTGCATCACCCATGGAAACAAGGGCAAAAGGCCTCCAAACTGGGGAATCCGGTCGGGTGACCATGAGCGCAGAGCCAAGAAAACACAGGGTTTCGGACGTCCGCAGGGCCGCGCGGCTAAGCGTGGCACCCATGATGGATTGGACCG
>DOIS01000373.1 GCA_003511785.1 Paracoccaceae bacterium | reverse complement strand
CGAGCTGATTTCCTCGGCCTATGTCGAGCGCGATCTCGACGTGATGATCGACGCCAGCGGCGAGACGGTGCGCGCCGTGACCTACGTGATCGACCCCGGGCATGACCAGTATTGCGGCGGGCTGCATCTCGAGGAACAGGCCCGGATCATCGCCCGGGCCACCGGGGGACGAGGGCCCAACTCGGAATATCTCTGGAACACCGCCCGACATCTGACCGAGATCGGGCTGGGCGATCCCGATCTCGACTGGCTGGCCGCGCGGGTGCGCGCGCTTCTGGCATAAACCCTTGGCCTCTCGGGCGGTTTTTCTGTAGATTCGCCCAAAGAACAGGCCCCCGCAGGAACGACAGGCTCATGGCGCAACGCGACCGCGAACTCAGACCGCAATTCTCGCAACCCGTGCGCCAGGTCTTCTTCATGGTCGTGGCGCTGGGCCTTGCGCTGTTCGGGGCTTTCCTGGCGCTGCCGCAGGTGCTGCCGGTGTTCGAGGCGAACCCCTATCTCAACGGCTTCATCGGGCTGGTCTTCGTGGGCGGTGTGCTGGCCTGCTTCTATCAGGTGATCCAGCTGATCGTCTCGGTGAACTGGATCGAGCGTTTTGCCAGCGGGGCCGAGGGCGGCGCCGAGGCGGACGCGCCGCAGCTGCTCAAGCCGCTGGCACAGCTTCTGCGCACGCGCGGGACGCGGATGCAGCTCAGCTCGACCTCGACCCGGTCGATCCTCGACTCGGTGGCCACCCGCATCGACGAGGTGCGCGAGATCACGCGCTATATCGTCAACCTGCTGATCTTCCTGGGCCTTCTGGGCACGTTCTATGGCCTGGCGACGACGGTGCCGGCGGTGGTGGACACGATCCGCAGCCTCGCCCCGCAGGAGGGCGAGGAGGGCATCGCCGTGTTCAACCGGCTGATGACCGGGCTTGAGGCGCAACTGGGCGGCATGGGCGTGGCCTTCGCCTCTTCGCTCTTGGGCCTTGCGGGGTCGCTCGTCGTCGGCTTGCTGGAGCTTTTCGCCGGGCACGGGCAGAACCGCTTCTACCGCGAGCTTGAGGAATGGCTTTCTTCGATCACGCGGCTGGGCTTTTCCTCGGGCGACGACGCCGCGCCCGAGACCTCGGCCATGTCCGGCGTGCTCGACCACATGGCCGAGCAGATGGAGGCGCTCCAGGTGATGTTCACGCGCTCGGACGAAAGCCGGGCGGCGGTGGACGAGAAGATGGGCGCGCTGATCGACACGATTTCCGAGATGAACGCGCGCCAGGACCGCGAGGCCGACACCGCCGCGGCGCTGGACCGGGTGGCGATGGGGCAGCAACAGCTGATCGAGACGCTGCGCGCGCAGGGCTCGGCCGAAAGCGGCATCGACGCCGAGAGCCGGATGCGCCTGCGCTCGATCGACGTGCAGATGCTGCGCATCCTAGAGGAGATCTCGGCCGGTCGCCAGGAGAGCATGTTCGCGCTGCGCAAGGACATCGAGATGCTGGTGCGCAGCCTGAACCAGCCGCGCGGCAACCCGCGCAAGGTCCGCGCCGCGCGCGGCACCGCGCCGGGGGGACCGCCGGACGCCCAGGGGGACGGCTGACCCATGGCTCTGTTGCGGCGCACGGGCCAACGCTTTCAGGGGTCGATCTGGCCCGGTTTCGTGGACGCGATGACCGGACTTCTGATGGTGCTGATGTTCGTGCTGACCATCTTCATGGTGGTGCAGTTCGTGTTGAGCGAGACCATCTCGGGGCAGGAGTCCGAGCTTGACGCGCTTTCGGCCGAAGTTTCGGCCCTGGCCCGCGCGCTGGGGCTGGAAGAGCGGCGCGCGCGCCAGCTCGAGGCGCGGATGGGGGCGCTGAACTCGACATTGAACGACACCGAGGCCGATCTGGACGCGGCCCGCGACCGGATCGAGCGGCAAAACCAGACCATCGCCGCGCTGACCGCCGACCGCGACCGCCAGGCCGGCGCGCTGGAGGCGGCGGAGGCGCGGATCACCGAGTTCGAGGCCCAGGTCGCCACGCTGCTGGCCGACCGCGACGCGGCGCGCGACCGGGTGGCATCGCTGGAGGACGACCGCGCCGCCTTGCGGGCCGAGCGGGAGGAGCTGCTCTCGGAACAGGAGGCGCTGAACGCCGCGCTGGCGCGCAGCCGCGACGAGATCGACGCGCAGACCGAGGCCGCACGCCTGGCCGCCGCGCGGCGCGAGGCGTTGGAGGCGATGATCGCCGACCTGGAACGTGAGGCGGCCCAGAGCGCGGACCGCCGCGCGGCGCTCACCGCGCAGGTCGAGGATTTGCAGGCCGAGTTGAGCGAGGAAGAGGCGGCCCGGCTGGCCGAGGCGGCGGCGGCCGAGGCGCTGCGCGAGCGGTTGGAAGAGGCTGACGCGGAACTCACCGCGATGACCATGGCACTGGAGCGTCAGCGCCAGGAGGCGGAGGATACCTTGACGCTTCTGGCCGCTGCCGAGGCCGCGCGCGACGAGTTGGACGAAAAACTGGCCGACGCGCTGGCACAGGTGGGCGAGGCCCAGGCGCAACTGCAGGAGCGCGACGAACTGGCCGAGCGGCTCACCCGCGTGCTGTCGCAGATGGAGGTGGCGCAATCGGAAAGCGAACTGACCGTGAATGCGCTTGAGGCTGAGTTGGAGCGGGCGCGCAGCGAGGCGACGGAGGCGCGGGAGGCACTGGAGGAGGAGTTGGCGCAGGTCCGGGCCGACGTGGCGGAAGAGCGCAGCCGGTTGGAGGCGCAGATCGCCGGGCTGCGCGCGCAGGCGGTGGAGCTGACCTCCGAATACGAGGACGAGTTGGCCCGGCTGCGCGCGGCCCATGCGGATACGTTGCGCGCGCTCGAGGCCGAGCTGGCAGGACTGCGCTCGCAGAATGTCGAGATGCGATCGGAGTTCGAGGATGAGCTGACGCGGATGCAGGCCGAGCACGCCGACGCGGTGGCCGCGCTGGAACGCCAGCTGGCCGAGGCGCAGGCCCGCGCGGTCGAGGCCGGGCGCGATCACGAGGCCGAGCTGGCCGCGCTCAAGGCCGAATATGCCCAGGCCCGCGACGAGTTGGAGGCGGCGCTGGCCAGTCTGCGCGCCGAGAGCGACGCGGCGCTGGCGGCGCTGCGCGCGGAACTGGCCGATCAGCGCACCGCCGCTGCCCGCCGCGAGGCCGCGCTGGAGGCGGAACTGGAGACCGCGCGTTCGGATCTCGTCGCGGCCCGCCGCGCCGCCGCCTCGACCGCCGAGGACCGCGCCTCGGTCGAGGAGCGGCTGCTGGCGGCGCTGGAAAAGCTGGAGGCCGCGCAGGCCGCCGCCGCCGATACGGACGATCTGCGCCGCCGGATGATGGCCGCGCTGGCCGCGCAGGAGGCCGCGCAGCGCGAGGCCGCCGAGGCGATGAGCCTGGCCGAACAGCGCGAGGTGCTCCTGGCCCGTGCGCGCGCGAGCCTGGCCGAGCAGGAGGCGATCTCCGAGGACGCGCAGCGCGAGACCGCGCTTCTCAACCAGCAGGTGGCGCAGCTGCGCACGCAACTGGGCAATCTCCAGGCGCTGCTCGACGATTACGAGGAACGCGACGCGGCGCAGCAGATCGAGTTGCAGAACCTGGGTTCGGACCTGAACGCGGCGCTGGCGCGCGCCGCCTCGGAAGAACGCAAGCGGCGTTTGCTGGAAGAGGCCGAGCGCAAGCGTCTGGAGGCGGAGGCCCGCGCCCGGGCCGAGGAGGCCGAGCGGTTGAAACAGGATCTGGAACGCTATCGGTCGGAGTTCTTCGGCCGGTTGCGCGACCTGCTGGGCAACCAGGAGGGGGTGCGGATCGAGGGCGACCGCTTCGTGTTCTCCTCGGAGGTGCTGTTCGCGCCGGGCAGCGCCGAGCTGTCGCCCGAAGGCCGGGCAGAGATTGCCAAGGTGGCGCGCATCCTGCGCGGCGTGGCGCAGGACATCCCCGAGGAGTTGAACTGGGTGATCCGGGTGGACGGGCATACCGACGACAGCCCGCTGCTGGGTCATCCGAAATACGACGACAACTGGGAACTGAGCCAGGGCCGCGCGCTGTCGGTGGTGCGCTACATGACCGACAGCCTGAGGATTCCGCCCGACCGGCTGGTGGCGGCCGGGTTCGGGGAATACCAGCCGGTCAATACCGCCGACACGGCCGAGGCACGGGCGCAGAACCGGCGGATCGAGTTGAAGCTGACCGAGAAATAGGCTGCTTGTTCGCGCCCCACGGCGCTCTTCGCGCGGTACAGGGGTAGGCGGTGTCGCAGGTCAGTCGATCTCGACCGTGGCCGTGCGGGTGCCGAGCAGCGTGCCGTTGCGGGTCATCCGGGCCGTTCCGGTATAGAGACCCGGCGTCCAGCCCGCCCCCCGCAACCGTTTGCCACCCGCCCGGAACAGAAGCGCCTGGTCCTTTTCCAGCACCTGTGTGTCGTCGAAGACCGTGTCGCCGTCGGGGTCGGTGATCCGCAGCGCGATGCGGTCTCCGTCGCGGCCACCGAAGGCATGGGCGAACAGCACCAGCCCCGGTGCCGTCGTGGGCAGTGTGTCGTGCCTGGCCTCGCCCGCGCGCACCGCGTCGTATTCGGGGATGCCGGGCGCGAAGCCCGCCAGGATCAGCCCGCCGGGATCGGTCGCGATCTCGGCGTCCCAGAGGGTGGCGCCCGCATCGCCGCAGCCCTCGAGCCTGTCGGGCGCAAACGGGTCGATCACGGCCCCGCCACGGCGCACCGAAAGATGGACATGCGGAAACTGCGTGCGCCCGCTGAGGCCCACAAGTCCCAGAATGTCCCCGCGGGCGACCCGGTCCCCGGTCTGCACCCGGACCGAACCCTGCCGCAGATGGCAATACTGGGTCTCCCAACCGTCCTCGTGGCGCAACAGCACACCGTTGCCGCAGTCGCGTCCGTCGAGCGCCTCGGCCTGCGCGTCGGTGTAGTAGGTGTCGGCCATGCCGTCGCGGCGCCCGGCCACCACGCCATCGGCGGATGCCAGCACGGCGACCCCGCGCTCTATGTCCTGGAGGGTGGGCAGGGCGAAATCGGTGCCCTTGTGGCCGTCATAACTCAGCCGGCCGCAGGCGAAGTCGGTATACCCCGGCCCGGGATCGCGATCCACGTATTGCTGGATGCGGCAGGTGGTCCCGATCTCGCAGTCGATCGGAAGGCCCAAACTGAAATCACCCGCCAAGGCCGGGGCCATGGCGAGCGAAAGACAGGCGGTCAGCGCCGCCGCGCGCATCACTCGGCGGTCAGGAGCGGCGGCTTGTCGCCGGACAGGCGCGGGTTGCCCGGCCCATCTATGCGCAACTCCAGTTCCCCGTCCTTGACGCCGACCTTGACCACGCCGCCCTTGGAGAGCTTGCCGAAGAGCAGCTCTTCCGCCAGCGGCTTCTTGATGTGCTCCTGGATCACGCGGCCCAGCGGACGCGCGCCCATCTTGTCGTCATAGCCTCGCTCGGCCAGCCATTCAGCGGCGGGCTTGATCAGCTCGATATGG
>DOIS01000349.1:3769-5103 GCA_003511785.1 Paracoccaceae bacterium | reverse complement strand
CCAGCGGCTCGGCGAAGAGCGCGGCGGCCTCCGGCCCGGCCCGCTCGGAGAGAAACGCGCGCAGCGCCTCGAACCGGTCCAGCGCCCGCTGCCCGTCCACCTCGACGAAATCGCCGGGGTCGACCCGCGTCTTGGTCAGGAACACGTCGCCCATGGCTTACCTCCCCTCACGGCGCAGCGTGGCCCGCCCGCGCCCGTCGATTTCCGGCTGATAGCTCTCGCACTGCGCGCGCCCGCGCGCGTCGAGCGCGCAGGTGATGTCGCGCCGGAAGATGTGGGTGTTGTTGTCGCATTCCATGTTGCCCGGCTCGGTCATCACCAGCTTGCCCGCCTGCAACCGGCCCCGGATCGGCCCCTCGCAGCGCACCCCGTCGGTCGAGCGCATGATCTCGCGCCCCTGCCCATTGGCGTCGAAACACAGCCGCCAGTCGCGGAAATGCGTGACCTTCTTGGTGCGGATATGCGTCACCGAGTAATTGGAATCGAGCTGCCAGCAGCCTTCCATCACCGAGATGTCGCCCTGCTCGAAGGCGTCCGGGTCCAGCCCGCTTTCGGTCTCGGGTTCCGGCGGCGGTGGTGGGGGCGGCGGTGGCGGATCGGCCCGGCACTCCAGCGCGGCCAGTTCGCGCTCCAGGAAATCCACCCGCCGCGCCAACGCATCACCCTCGCGCAGCGTCTCGTCCAGGGCCGCGCGGGTGGCCAGTGCGGTCTCGTCCTCGCAGGCGGTCACGACGCCCACGAACGGCAGCCGCAGCCCGCAGGCCGACAGCACCGCATAGGCGGCCGCCCCCGTGACAAGGACCGTCAGAACCGCAAGGACCGCAACCAGAATTCGCATCGCCTGAAATCTTGAATACGACCGGCGCGCGTGGCGTCGACCGCGAAAACCCCCATCAGGCGAAAACCACCGCTGAACACAGGCTTAACCTAGGCCGCGAACCGCGCGCGGCGCAACCCCGCAGGCCGCCCCGCGCCTCAGCCCTCGGCCACGACCCGGTCCGCCTCCCAGGTTCCGGCGGCGGCTATGATGCGCTCGGGGTCGGCGTAGCGCTCGCGCAAGAGCCGTTCGTAGAGAGCGCCCTCGGTCTCGCGGTCCACCCGCTGCAGGTTGATGTTGTGCATGGTGCCCAGGCTGCGCGTCAGTTCATCGGCCAGGGCGCGCGGGTCGTCCACGTAGTCGTGGTGATAGGCATAACCCGCGAACAGCTCGTCCGCCCCCTCGCCGGTCAGCACCGCCTTGACCTCGGCCCGCGCCAGCCGCGCGGCGAAAAGCGTCGGGATGGCCGCCCTTCAGCCGCGCCACGTAGAGCGGCTTGATCCCCAGCGGGTCGCGC
>DOIS01000349.1:0-3422 GCA_003511785.1 Paracoccaceae bacterium | reverse complement strand
CCAGCGGGTCGCGCGCGGCGATGATGCGGTCGCGCGTGGCGAGCACGAAGGCGAACATCCCGTCCAGCCGGGTGATCCAGCGCGACTGCCCCGAGCGGAACAGGTGCAGGATCGTCCCGCTGTCGCCGGCGGTCTCGAAGGCGCTGTCGCCCAGGATCGCGCGCAGGTCCTCGTGGTTGTAGATCTCGCCATTGGCCACCAGGATGTCGCCGGTCTGGTAGATCGGCTGGCGCCCGTCCTCGGGGCCGATGATCGCCAGCCGGCAATGCGCCATGATCACCGGCGCGCCCGGCAGGCGGGCGACCTCGACCGCGTCCGGGCCGCGATGGGCGATCTTCTCGATCATCCGGGCGGCCAGCGCCTCGTCCTCGACATTCCACAGGCAGACAAAGCCGCACATACCGACATATCCTCTCGTGTTGCGCCAGCCCCATGGCTAACAGCCCCGGGCGTGAAAGGACAGGCGCAGGGCTGCGGCGCGGACGGGCTTTTCATTCGTGCCGGATCGGTCAAGCCTGCCAGGCGACCGGAACGGAAGGGGACGGAATGGACAAGCGGTTGGTGGTGGAACTGATCCCCGGCCCGGCCTTCCTGATCGGCAACGCGATCGGCGGCATCTTCGCCGGGGCCGGGCTCGCGGCGCTGGCGACGGGGGATGCCATCCTGCTCAGGTGGCGATGGGATCGCGCGCTGCCGCTCATGGCGATCTCCATCTTCGGCCTCACCCTGGTTCTGCTGACGGTCGGCCTGGTTCTGGACGACACCGCTTATGTCAAGCTCACCAACACCATCGGCTCGCTCGCCTTCGCGGCGATCATCGGGCTGGGCGCGTTTCTCAGGCCCAGCCTTCTGCGCCGCACCCTGGGCTACAGCATCCACATGACGCCGCGTGGCTGGCGCGATCTGCACGTCGCCTGGATCGGCCTGTCCTTTGCGCGGGCCGTGGCGAACGAGATCGTGTGGCGGAGCAGTTCGGATCGCACATGGGCCGTCTACAACGGCGTGTCCGATATCGGCTGGATCGCCCTCTACTTCGTGGTGACATCCTTCCTGGCGCACCGCCATTGGGACGAGACGGGTCAGCCGGCCACGCCGGCACAGGCCGAACGCTAGCGGACCCTACCCGCCACTCCTGCGGCCGCGCCTGTTTCTTTCGGGTTCGAAAATACCCGGCGACCGGCCCACCACGGGCACGACGCCGGGCGGGCGCGCGGCGCTCAGAAATCGGTGGCGCGCCGCCTTCTTCCTTGCGCCCGGCGACGAATTCCTCCAGCGCCCCGCGCGGGGCGTCCGCCATCGGCGGCGGGGTGAACTCGGCCAGGATCTCGCGCATCACGCGATGCGCGCGTTCGGGCGTCCAGACCGCGCCGGCGGCCTCCCAGGCCTCGAAATTGCGCCAGTCGCTCAGGAACGGCTGGTAGAAGGCCGTCTCGTAGCGGTCCTGGGTATGCTGCGTGCCGAAGAAATGCCCCTCGTGGCCCACCTCTGCCACCGTCTCCAGCGCGATCTCGCCCGCGCCGGTGGCGGTGATGGCGGGGTCCATGTACCGCTGGATCTGCTGCAATATCTCGCAATCCATCACGAATTTTTCCGGGCAGGCGACCAGCCCGCCCTCGAGCCAGCCGGCGGCATGATAGACCATGTTCGACCCCGACTGGACCGCCGCCCAGAGGCTGTTGGAGGTCTCCCACATCGCCTGCCCGTCGGGCACGTTGGCCGCACAGACCCCCGAGGAGCGCATCGGCAAGCCATAGAGGCGCGCCATCTGCCCGGTCATCTGGGTGGCGCGCATGTATTCCGGCGTCCCGAACGCCGGCGCGCCCGATTTCATGTCCACGTTCGAGGTGAAGGTGCCGATCGCGCAAGGACAGCCCGGCGCGACATACTGGAACAGCGCGATGGCCGAGAGCGCCTCGGTCAGCGATTGCGCCACGGCGCCCGCCATGGTGACCGGCGCCATGGCCCCCGCAAGCGTGAAGGGCGTGACCACCACCGCCTGGCCGCGCCGGGCCAGGCGCAGGCAGCCGTCGATCATCGGCTGGTCGTGTTTCAGGGGCGAGGTCGAGTTGATGTTGGTGTACATGCGCGGGGTCGCGGTGAAGTCATCTTCGCTCCAGCCACCCGCGATGCGCACCATCTCCATCACGTCCTCGACCCGCTCCGCCCCCAGCGAGTAGGCATGCATCACCTTGTCGCTGAGCGTGAGCTTGTCGAACAGCACGTCCAGGTGCCGCACGCTGGCGTGGATGTCCTGCGGCTCGACCGGATAGCCGCCGGCGAAATGGATGCAGTTGAAATACTTGGGTGAGCTTGAGCAGGTCGGCACATTGCGCGCGCGTGCCGGGCACCTTGCGCCCCAGCGCCAGGTCGAAATAGTTGGGCGGGGACGAGACATTGCCGAAGAGCAGGTGCCGCCCGCCCACGGTGATCGCGCGGTCGGGGTTGCGCGGGGTCAGGGTGAACCGCGCGGGCGCGCGCGCCAGCATCTCGGTCACGAAATCGCGGCCCATGAAGACCACGTGCCCCTCGATCCGGCAGCCCGCGCGGGCCAGGATCGCCAGCGCCTCGTCATTGAGGAAGGCAATGCCAACCTCCTCGAGAACGCGCATGGCGCCCTCGTGGATCGCCTGCACGCCGTCTGCGTCCAGCGGCTCGGTCGGGCGGTCGATGTTGAGCGGCGGTGCCCAGGGCATCTGGGCGATGGCGGTGCCGCCGCGCCGGGCGGCGTGACCGGCACGGCCGCCATGGCGCCTGCGGCGCGGGGCCTGCGCGGTGACGTCTGCGATGTCCTCCATGGGGACCCCCTTTCGCGTCCGATCCCTTGATCAGCGCAGGGCCGGGGCGGGCCTGCCGTTCCGCTTGCGACATTTCCCGTCGCATTTGCCCGGATTCGCGTCGGAAACCGCCGCCTCGGCGCCTCAGCCCGCCAGCCAGGCGGGAAGATGCCCGATATCGGGCAGCACCGCGTCGGCCAGGGGCGCCAGCGTCTCGCGCGCGGCCAGGCCGGTGAGCACCCCCACCGTCTGCATCCCCGCCGCGCGGCCGGCGGCGAGGTCATGGGTGCTGTCGCCCACCATCACCACGCGGGCGGGATCGGCCTCCACATGCGCGGCAAAGGCCAGGAGCGGGCCGGGCCCGGGCTTGGCGCCGAAGCCGCTGTCGAACCCCGCCACGAAATCGAAGAGCTCCAGCACGCCCGCGGCCTCGAGATGTACCCGGGCCGGGGTTTCGGCATCGTTGGTGGCCACGCCCAACCGCAGACCCCGCGCACGCAGGTCCGACAGGTAGGGCGCCAGCGACACCGCCTCGGCCTGGGGCGCGCGCTCGGCCTCCTCGTTCAGCAGGTCGATCAGCTCGCCCGGAGAGTGCCCCGGGAAATAGCCGCGCAGCGCCTCGGCGACCTCGGCCGGGGTGCCGGCGAT
>DOIS01000162.1 GCA_003511785.1 Paracoccaceae bacterium | reverse complement strand
CTTCGTGTTTCCCGGCGACCTTGTCGGACTCCAGGCGGGGGTGATGGAGGAGATGGCCCATTCGGTCGTCGCCGCCACCGAGATGTGGCTGTGCGTCTTCGACCGCGCCAATATCTGGTCGCTGTTCCGCAACCGGCCGGAGCGCGCCTTCGACCTGACCTGGCTGGCCGCGGTCGAGGAGCGATTCCTGGGCGAGGCGTTGGTGGCCCTGGGCCAGCGCAGCGCGCGGGAACGTGTCGCCTGGGCCTTGAGCCAGGTGATGCGGTGGCTGGATGCGCTGGGGCTGGCCCAGGACGGCACCGCGCCGTTTCCCTTCCGTCAGCAGGATCTGGCCGATGCGCTGGGCCTGTCGCTGGTGCATACCAACAAGACGCTGGCCCGGCTGCGCGAGGCCGGGCTGGCGCAGTGGCGGGACGGCAAGCTCACTGTGCCCGATCTCGCGGCCCTCGCCGCCGAGGTGGACATGGCCGACGAGCCGGTACGGCCCCGGCCGTTGATCTAGCGGCTTGCGAAACCGCGCCTGCCCAGTCACGCTGCGCGCAGGCGCCGAATGCTGCGGGCAGGGCGCATGATTCAGATCAACGCGGGGGCGCGGCCTGGAGACGCAGAGTGCCCCGGACCCCCAGGAGGAGGATTTTCCATGTATCACAACATTCTGGTTCCGATCTCGTTCGATGAGGCGCGCGACACCTCGGCGCCCCTGAAACTGGCGCAGATGCTGGCCACGCCCGATGCGAAGGTCACGCTGCTGCATGTGGTCGAGCATATCCCGGGCTATGCGATCAGCTACATGCCAGCGGATTACCTTTCCGAGGCGCGCAAGGCGATCCAGGGCGAGCTGGATGCGCTGGCGGCCAAGCTGCCCAACGCGCATGGCGTGGTGATCGAGGGCCATTCCGGCCGGTCGATCCTGGACTGGGCCGACGTGAACAAGCCCGATCTGATCATCATCGCCTCGCACCGCCCCGGCATGGGCGACCTGCTGCTGGGCTCGACCGCGGCGCAGGTGGTGCGCCACGCGCCCTGCGCGGTGCACGTGGTGCGCTGAGGGAGGCCGCGATGAGAACGCTGCCTTCGTGGCCCTCGCCGCCTGTCTGACGGCCGCCCCCGCGCTGGCCGAGCCGGTCAACATCACCTCCGACATGCCCTCGGCCCAGGTGCCCCTGCCGGATGGCGGCACGGCCGAGATCTCGCGCGTGCAGGACAACGACAACAAGGTGGAGGGCGAATGGGCGCTGACCTCGCGCCCCTGTCCGCCCTTCTGCATCCAGCCGATGCAGCCCGCCCCTGGCGTCACGACGATCGGCGAACTGGAACTGATCGCGGCCCTTCAGCACCCCGACACCATCGTGGTGGACAGCCGGGTGACGCGCGACTTCGCCATCGGGACCATCCCCGGGGCGATCAGCATCCCCTATACCGAGGCGCCCGACCGGCTGGACGCGCTGGGCTGCGAGATCGACTTCGACGGGTTCGACTGCGAAGGCGCGCGGCCCGTGGTGCTGTTCTGCAACGGGCCCTGGTGCGGGCAGTCGCCAGCGGCGGCCGAGCGGGTGATCGCGGCGGGCTTTCCGGCCGATCTGATCAGCTATTATCGCGGCGGGATGCAGGTCTGGCGCCTGCTTGGGCTGAGCGTGACCGAATAGGCCGCCGTTCCCGCGCGCCTCTCCAGACGCCCGGCCCCGCCCGGGCGTCTGTCGCCTCTCCCCATGGACCCCGCCCGCCGCGCGCGCTAGGCAGGGGCACGGCAGGCGAGAGGGGCGCGAGATGCACGAGTTTCCGGTGCGGGTCTATTATGAAGACACCGACATGGGCGGGATCGTCTATCACGCCAACTACCTGCGCTATATCGAACGGGCGCGGTCGGACTATGTCCGGCAGTTGGGCAACGATCAGAACGCCATGCGCGAGGCGGGCATCGTCTGGGTGGTGCGCAGGATCGAGGCGGAGTATCTCGCCACCGCGAAATTCGACGACGAGCTGATCGTCGAGACCACGGTTCAATCGGTCTCGGGCGTGCGGCTGAGCATGGACCAGCTGGTGCGGCGGGGTGAGACCGAGGTCTTCCGAGCGCGAGTGCAGGCCGTCTGCATGAACCGGGCGGGCCGGCCCGTGCGCCTTCCGGCAGAGATTCGCGCATCCCTAACATAACCGCTTTGCGATCACCGCTTCTGTTGGCATTGAAGGCCGTTCCGGGTTAGATTCGGGCCAACAAGGCCGGGACAACCGCCATCGAGGCAAAGAGCAGGTAAATGGAAGCAGAGACTCTGGCGCTGGCGCAGGAGATCGATTTCTCCATGTGGGGGCTTTTCGCGCGGGCCACCCTGACCGTGAAGCTGGTGATGATCGTGTTGATCCTCGCCTCCTTCTGGTCCTGGGCGATCACCATTCAGAAACTCATCGCCTACCGCGCGGCCCGGGCCGAGGCGGACGCGTTCGACCGCGCCTTCTGGTCGGGCGAGCCGCTGGACGGGCTCTTCGAGGAGATCGGGCCGCAGCCCGACGGCGCGGCGGAGAAGGTCTTTGCCGCCGGCATGACCGAATGGCGGCGCTCGCATCGCAGCG
Source organism: Paracoccaceae bacterium (assembly GCA_003511785.1). Lineage (GTDB taxonomy): Bacteria > Pseudomonadota > Alphaproteobacteria > Rhodobacterales > Rhodobacteraceae > UBA7951. The sequence goes on along the minus strand of DOIS01000162.1, from coordinate 1,414 downwards.
ATGGCGGGCTGATCCCCGGGGCGCAGGCGCGCATCGACCGCTTGATGGACGTGGCCATCGCAAAGGAGGCCGAGGGGCTGCAAAAGGGTCTGCCGATCCTGGCCACGATCGGCTCGACCACGCCGTTCATCGGGCTCTTCGGCACGGTCTGGGGGATCATGCATTCCTTCATCGCCATCGCCGAGCAGCAGAACACCAACCTCGCGGTGGTCGCACCCGGCATCGCCGAGGCGCTGCTGGCCACCGGGCTGGGCCTGCTGGCCGCGATCCCGGCGGTGATCTTCTACAACAAGCTCAGCGCCGACAGCGAGCGCATCGTGGGCGGCTACGAGGCCTTCGCCGACGAGTTCGCCACCATCCTGTCGCGCCAGTTGGACGCCTGAGCCATGGGCGCCGGGGTCACTCCATCGGCCGGAGGCGGCGGCGGCACGCGGCGCAGGCGGCGCCGCGCCGGGCGCAACCGGCCCATGTCCGAGATCAACGTCACGCCCTTCGTGGACGTGATGCTGGTGCTGCTCATCATCTTCATGGTGGCCGCGCCGCTTCTCACCGTGGGTGTGCCGGTGGAACTGCCCAAGACCGCCGCCGAGGCGTTACCGGGCGACCAGGAAGAGCCGCTCACCGTCACCATCACTGCCGAAGGCGGGGTCGAGATCCAGACCACCCCGGTGGAGCGCGGCGCGCTTCTGCCCAAGCTGCGCGCCATCGCCGCCGAGCGCGAGACCGACCGCGTGTTCCTGCGCGCCGACGGGCGGGTGCCCTACGAGGTGGTGATGCAGGTGATGGGCGCGCTCAACGCGGGTGGGTTTTCGAATGTCGGGCTTGTCACCGATACCGGCGGGCCGACCTTCGATGACGAGCAAGGGTGAGGTCGCGCCGTGCAGACCGGCACCAAGATCTCGGGCCTCGCGCATCTCGCGCTGATCGGCTGGGCGCTGTTCGGCGGCGCCTTCCGGCCCGAGCCCGTGCCCTTCGAGGTGCGCGATGTCTCGCTGGTCACGGCGCAGGACTATGCCGACGCGCTGCGCGCGTATCAGCCGCCGGAGACGGTGGCCGAGCCCGCCGCGCTGAGCCCGCCCGAACCGACGGAGCCGGCGCCGCAGGTCGATCCCACGCAGGAGGCCGCGCCCGAGCAGGCCCGCCCGGAAGAGAGTCCCGCGCCCCCCGAGGAGGCGCTGCCGGAGCGGCTGCCCGAGCCCGTCCCGCCCCAGGCCGAGGTGCAGGAGGCGGTGTCCTCGCTGGTCACCCCCGACACGCCGCCCGCGCCCGAGACGCCCACGCCGACCTCCGCGCCCGCCCCGCGCGTGGCCCCGCGCCCGCATATTTTCACAGGGCTACGCAAATCGTTAGAGGGTGCAGTCACAACCAATTCAGGCACATCTGGCGCAGATAAAGACAAACCATCGGAGCGCAA
>DOIS01000017.1 GCA_003511785.1 Paracoccaceae bacterium | reverse complement strand
GCATGGCCCTTGACCCATTCCCACCGCACCTTGTGCCGGGCCTGGGCCGCGTCCAGCCGCTGCCACAACTCGACATTCTTGACGGGCTTCTTCGCGGCGGTCTTCCAACCGTTGCGCTTCCATCCGTGAATCCAGCCGGTCACCCCGTTCTTTACATAGGCGCTGTCGGTCACGATGGTGATCTCGGACGCACGGCCCAGAGCCTCCAGCGCATGGATCGCCGCCAGAAGCTCCATCCGGTTGTTGGTGGTCTCGGCCTCGCCGCCCTTCAACTCGCGCTCCTTGACGACCCGGTCTCCATCCATCGCGCGCAGCAGCACGCCCCAGCCGCCCGGGCCGGGGTTGCCGGAACAGGCCCCGTCGGTAAAGGCATACAGTTCAGCCATGCGCCGCCACCGAGATCCAATCCGAGACAGAGCCGTCCAGCCCCTCGCCGCGCCCGCGATGGCGGTCTGTCACTGTAAAGCCGGCGTCGCGCAGGTTTCGCAAAAGCTCCTCCTCGCCGTAATAGGTATAATAGCGGCCCAGCCGGTCGCGGCCTTCGCCTTCGCCCAGTTTCATGCCGATCATCAGCGCGCCGCCCGGTTTGAGCGCGCGTTTCACCGCCGCGAGGTGGCGGGGAAAATCGCCGCGAGGGGCGTGCAGCAGGCTGAAATTCGCCCAGACCCCGTCAAAGACAGCCTCGCCCGTGATCTCGTCGAACGTGGCTTGCCGGGCGGTCACGCCCGCGTGGCGCCCGGCCATGGCGACCATTTCCGCCGAGGCGTCCAGCGCCGTGACGCGCAACCCGGCCCGGGCCATCTCAGCCGCGGACATACCCGGCCCGCAGCCCAGATCGAGCACATGGCCACCCGTCGGGCAGGCCGCGATGAAGGCCCGCAGGCGCGGGTCCTCGACATTGTGGCGGTCGGTCTTCGCGGCATAGTCCGCAGCCTGTGTATCATAGACGTCAATGGTGCGCGGGTCGATCACAGGAACACCCCAACACCAAGGCAGGCGATCACAAGCACCGTCATCGGCACGCGCAGCGCCAGCCACCAGTCTGGTGCAAGTCGCCACGCCCAGAACGCCACGTCCAGCAGTAAAAGTCCGGCGAAGCCGAAGATCAGGTTCGTGCCCGCGCCCACCGGACCGCCGCCGGTCGAGAAGAAGGCCCAGAGCGCGGGAAGCACCGACAGGGCATAGCCCGTGGCCGCGCGCCCGCCATCGGCCTTGGTGGCAAAACCCCAAAGCACGCCCGACATGAAAGCGAGGATGACGGCGCCGTAGAACAGCTGGATATAGGGGCCCACGAAACGCGGCCCCAGGTTGGCCGCCCCCCATGCAGAGAGCGTGTCGTTCAAAACCGTCGCCGCGCCCCAGACAAAGGGGATCAGGCCCAGCAGGGCGAGCGAGAGAGGGGCCAGGGGAGTCGCTCTCATGCCCGCTCCATCGCCAGCCGTGCGGCCAGCGCGCCGAAGATAGCTGCGAAGCCCCGGTTCAGCCAGCGCATCGCGCGCTCGCTGGCCAAGAGCCAATCCCGTGCGGCGGCGGCGAACACGCCGTAGACCACGAAAACGGCAAATGTCAGCCCCATGAACACAGCGCCTAGCGTCACCATTTCCAGCGTGGCGCTATCAGTGGCCCCGCTCAGGAACGGCGGCAGAAGCGCCAGGAAGAAAACCGACAGCTTGGGGTTCAGAATGTTGATCAAGGCACCTCGCCGCGCGATGCGCCAGCCTGCATCGCGGCTGCGCTGCGCCGAAACCGCAAGCGCACCGTCGGACTTGAGCGCCTGCCACGCCAAGTAGAGCAGATAGACGACGCCAGCGAATTTCACGACGTTGAAAAGCAGGGCCGAGGTGTGCAGAACCGCCGCCAACCCAAGCGTCGCCGCGGCAAGGTGCGGCACGATCCCCAATGTGCAACCGAATGCGGCCCAGAGTGCGGCACCGCGCCCCTGCCCCAGTCCCAACGCCAGAGTATAGACCACGCCAGTGCCCGGCGCGACGACTACGACAAAAGCGGTCAAGAGAAATTGAAACGACAGCATCAGCGCGCCTTTCTCATGCTGGCACGCGCAGCACGCGCGGCACCTTGAACTCGACGTTTTCCTGCGCTGTCTCGACTGTCTCGACCGTCACGTCATAGCGGTCGCGGAAGGCGTCGATCACCTCGTTGACCAGTTGCTCGGGCGCCGAGGCTCCGGCGGTGATGCCGATGCTGCCAATCCCCTCCAACGCGCGCCAGTCGATCGCGTCGCCGCGCTGCACCAGTTGCGCATAGCTGCAACCGTTTCGCGCCGCGACTTCGACCAGCCGCTTGGAGTTGGACGAGTTGGGCGCCCCCACGACCAGCAGCGCATCGCAGCGAGGCGCGATGGCCTTCACCGCTTCCTGCCGGTTGGTGGTGGCATAGCAGATGTCTTCCTTGTGCGGGCCGATGATCTGCGGAAAGCGCGCCTTCAGCGCCGCCACGATCTCGATCGTATCGTCCACCGAGAGCGTGGTCTGGGTGACATAGGCCAGCCGCTCTGGATCGCGAACCTCGACCCGGGCGACGTCCGCGACCGTCTCGACCAGCAGGACCTCGCCCGGAGGCAGTTGCCCCATGGTGCCCACGGTCTCGGGATGGCCCTCGTGCCCGATCATCACCATCTGCAAGCCGTTCTCGGCGTGACGCGCCGCCTCGATATGCACCTTGCTGACCAGCGGGCAGGTTGCATCGACATAGACCATGTTGCGCCGGTCCGCCGCCGCCGGAACCGACTTGGGCACCCCGTGGGCGGAGAAGATCACCGGCCGATCGTCAGGACACTCGTCGAGTTCCTCGACGAAGACCGCTCCTTTCTCGCGCAGCCCATCCACGACGAACTTGTTGTGCACGATCTCATGGCGGACATAGACCGGCGCGCCCCATTTCTCGAGCGCCATCTCCACGATGCGGATCGCGCGATCCACACCGGCGCAGAACCCACGGGGAGCGGCAAGGTAAACGGTCAGGGGCGGTTTGGTCATGGCGCGTCTCCTTCGGGGCACAGGTAAGGGTTTCGGGCGCGCGGGTCCAGCCACCGCACCGCTCACACAGCCGTGATTGGACCTTCCAGCGTGGTCAGCCTCGACCTATCCTAGGCGGGAAAAGGGAGTAGGCAGGGCATGACCCCGAAAGCGATGGTGATAGTGGCGGTGCCGGTGCTGGTATTGGCCGGCGCGCTCTGGGTGGCACTGGGCGGCGGCGGCCGCGCGGGCTTCCTGCCCTATGACGAGCCGGCGGTCGTGGCCAGAGGCGAAGCGGTCTACAGAGATTACTGCGCAGCATGTCATGGTGCGGCCCTCGAGGGCGAACCGAACTGGCGCGAACGGGACGCCGACGGGTTCCTTCCGGCCCCGCCGCACGATCCCTCCGGTCACACTTGGCATCATCCTGACCAGCAGTTGTTCGAAATCACCAAGTTCGGCACCGAGGCCGTGGTCGGTGGCGGCTATCGCAGCAACATGGCGGCATATGCCGACATCCTCAGCGAGGCCGAGATCGTCGCGGTTCTCGCCTATATCAAGAGCACGTGGCCGCCCGAGATCATCGAGCGGCACAACCAGATCAACGCGCAGGCTGCCGACCGCTGAGTCCCGTGGCGGTCAGCGATTGCCCGCCACGGCGACGTTGCGCTCTGCCTGCTGGTCGCGGGGCGGCCGGCCGATCACGTCCTTCAGCTCTTCCAGTTCGATGAAGTTGTCCGCCTGTCGGCGCAGATCGTCCGAGATCATCGGCGGCTGGCTGCGGATGGTCGAAACCACCGAGACACGCACGCCCTGGCGCTGAAGGCTTTCCACGAGCGGACGGAAATCGCCATCGCCCGAGAACAGCACGATGTGATCGGCCCGGGGCGCAAGCTCCATGGCATCGACGGCCAGCTCGATGCCCATGTTCCCCTTGACCTTACGGCGACCCATGCTGTCGGTGTATTCCTTCGCCGGTTTCGTCACCATGGTGAAGCCGTTGTAATGCAGCCAGTCCACCAGCGGCCGTATCGGCGAATACTCGTCGTTCTCCAGCAGCGCGGTGTAATAGAAGGCCCGAAGCAGCTTGCCGCGTCGCATGAACTCCTGCCACAAGAGCTTGTAGTCGATGTCGAACCCCAGGGCTTTGGCGGCAGCGTATAAATTCGAGCCGTCGATGAACAGCGCGAGCCGTTCGTCCTTGTAAAACATGAAATGTCCTTCCG
>DOIS01000266.1:1281-4336 GCA_003511785.1 Paracoccaceae bacterium | reverse complement strand
TGTGGAGGATTTTTTGGTGTGGGTCGAGGCGCCGCCCAGTTCCTCGGCGGTGACCACCTCGTTGGTCACGGTTTTGACCACATCGGGACCGGTGACGAACATGTAGGAGCGGTCCTTCACCATGAAGATGAAGTCGGTCATCGCCGGCGAATAGACCGCCCCACCCGCGCAGGGGCCCATGATGACGCTGATCTGCGGCACCACGCCCGAGGCCTCGATGTTGCGCTGGAACACGTCGCCATAGCCCGCTAGGCTGTCAACGCCTTCCTGGATACGCGCGCCGCCGGAGTCGTTGAGCCCGATCACCGGGGCGCCGTTCTGGATCGCCATGTCCATGATCTTGCAGATCTTGGCGGCGTGGGTGGCCGAGACCGACCCGCCCAGCACGGTGAAATCCTGGCTGAACACATAGACCAGGCGTCCGTTGATCGTGCCCCAGCCGGTCACCACCCCGTCGCCATAGGGGCGGTTCTTCTCCATGCCGAAATCGGTGCAGCGATGGGCGACGAAGGTGTCGTATTCCTCGAAGCTGCCCTCGTCGAGCAGCAGCTCGACGCGCTCGCGTGCGGTCAGCTTGCCGTTCTCGTGCTGCTTGGCGATGCGTTTTTCGCCCCCGCCCATGCGGGCGGCGGCGCGGCGCTCCTCCAGCTCGGCCAGAATGTCTTTCATTGCTGCATGTCCCCTCGTGAAATTTGGCGCACCATATAGGCGTGGCGTCGCGAGCCAAAGCGGAAAACGGCAAATTTGCAAATTGATGACAGATTATGTTCAGCTAATTGCAAAATGGTATATATTTAACAAAACAATGCCCGGTCCGATGGACTTGGTTCACCCCCTGTCTTACATGCGATTCCATGCAAACGGCGCCCCAGCCTTCCTCCGGCCGACTGTTCCTGAATCGCAGCCGTCCCCCCCATATCGTCACGCTGATCCTGCTGTCGGGTCTGGCGGCGCTGTCGATGAACGTGTTCCTGCCCAGCCTGCCCGGCATGGCGGCCTATTTCGAAGCCGATTACGCGGTGCTGCAGCTATCGGTCGCACTCTACCTGCTGGTCAACGCGATTCTCCAGGTGCTGATGGGGCCGGTCTCGGACAAGATGGGGCGGCGGCCGGTCATCATGTGGGGCATCGGGCTGTTCCTGCTGGCCACGCTGGGCTGTATCCTGGCGCCCACTGCCGAGATCTTCCTGGCCTTCCGCATGGCGCAATCGGTCGTGGCGGTGACCATCGTGCTCAGCCGCGCCGCGGTGGGCGACATGTACGAGCAGGGGCGCGCGGCCTCGATGCTGGGCTATGTCACCATGGGCGTGGCCGTGGTGCCGATGATCGGCCCGGCGATCGGCGGTGCGCTGGAAGAGACGTTTGGCTGGCAGGCGAGTTTCTGGATGCTCTTCGGGCTGGGGCTGGCCGCCCTGGGCCTGACCTGGGCCGATTTCGGCGAGACCAAGCAGAAAAGCGGCTTGACCATGGCCGCGCAGTTCCGCGAATATCCCGAACTGTTTCGCTCTCCGCGCTTCTGGGGCTATTCGCTGGCCTCGGGGCTGGCCTCGGGGGCCTTCTTTGCCTATCTCGGCGGCGCGCCTTACGTGGGCACCGAGGTGTTCGGGATGACCCCCGGCGTGCTGGGCATCTTCTTCGGCGCGCCGGCCGTGGGCTATTTCGCGGGCAATTTCATCTCGGGGCGCTATTCCTCGCGGATCGGGGTCAACCGCATGGTGCTGTGGGGCAGCATCATCAACTGCCTGGGCGTGGCGCTGAACCTGGCGACGCTGGCCGTGGGGCTGGGCGGCGCCTGGAGCTTCTTCGGATTCTTCCTGCTGGTCGGCGTGGGCAACGGCATGGCCATTCCCAACGCCACCGCCGGCGCCATCGCCGTGCGCCCGCACCTGGCGGGCTCCGCGGCGGGGTTGAGCGGCGCGCTGATGCCGGGCCTCGGCGCGGGGCTGAGCGCGGCGGCCGGCGCGCTGCTGGTGCCCGGCAGCGGGGCCTGGCCGCTTCTGTGGCTGATGCTGGGCACCGCCTCGGCGGGGGTGGCGGCGATCGTCGTGGTGGTGCTGCGCGAACGCCAGCTGGGACTCTAGCCCGCGCGCGCCGCCTCCAGCGCGCCGCGCAGATCGTCCAACAGATCGCCCGGCTCCTCCAGCCCCAGCGACAGCCGCACCAGGCCGGGGGTGATCCCCAGCCGGTCGCGCGTCTCCTCGTTCAGCCGTTGATGCGTGGTGGTAGCGGGGTGCGTGGCGATGGATTTCGCGTCGCCCAGATTGTTCGAGATCTTGACGATCCGCAGCGCGTTGAGGAACCGGAAGGCCGCCGCCTGGCCGCCCGCCAGGTCCAGCGCGATCACCGTGCCGCCGCGCCCCATCTGGCGCGCACACAGCGCGTGCTGCGGATGCCCCGGCAGGCCGGGATAAAGCACGCGCGCCAACGCCGGGTGCCCGTCCAGCGCCTCGGCCACGGCCTGCGCGCTGTCGGCCTGGGCGGTGACCCGCAGGCTCATGGTCTCCAGCCCCTTGAGCATCACCCATGCGTTGAACGGGCTCATCGCCCCGCCGGTATGCTTCATGTAGGGCTCGACGGTCTTGCGGATGAACTCGCGGCGCCCCAGGATCACGCCGCCCAGCGCGCGGCCCTGGCCGTCGATATGCTTGGTCGCGGAATAGACCACCACGTCGGCGCCTTGCGCGATGGCATCGGAAAAGACCGGCGTGGCAAAGACGTTGTCCACCACCACGAGCGCGCCCACCTCGTGCGCGATCTCGGCCACCGCGGCAATGTCGATCACCTCGAGCGTCGGGTTCGAGACCGATTCGAAGAAGACCAGCGCGGTGTCCGCGCGCACCGCCGCGCGCCACTGGTCCAGGTCGGTGCCGTCCACCAACGTCACCTCGACGCCAAACCGTCCCAGCACCTCTTCCAGCACATAAAGGCAGGAGCCGAACAGCGCCCGCGCGGCAACCACGTGATCGCCCGCCTTAAGCGCCGCCATCAGCGCGCCCGAGACGGCGGCCATTCCGCTGGCGGTGGCAAAGGCGTCCTCGGCCCCCTCGAGCGCCGC
>DOIS01000266.1:619-963 GCA_003511785.1 Paracoccaceae bacterium | reverse complement strand
CTCGGCCCCCTCGAGCGCCGCGATTCGGTCCTCGAACATGGCCACGGTGGGGTTGCCGTATCTGGCATAGATGAACTCGTCCGGCCCGGCCTCGAGGAACCTCGCCTCCGCCGCCTCGGCGCTGTCATAGGCAAAACCCTGGGTGAGATAGATCGCCTCGCTCAGCTCGCCATACTGGCTGCGGCGCGCGCCGTGATGCACGGCACGGGTGCGCTTGCTCCAGGTCTCGGACATGTTCCCTCCTTCGGCCCTCGCGGGCGGCAACAAAAAACCCCGTTCGCGGCCAAGCGAAAGGGGTCTTTCGTCTGACCTTTTAGCGGTTTGATCCCCGCAGCCTTGACCCT
>DOIS01000266.1:0-274 GCA_003511785.1 Paracoccaceae bacterium | reverse complement strand
CCAAGGCGCGGAGACGTGGCCCGCAATCCGGTTACAAATCGCCACGGTCCGGCAGATACGCCGGGTGCGACGATGCGTCAAGCACCGTCACGGTGCTGTAACAGAGCCTTTACCCGTGCGTCATAGCCTTTGTGCAAAGCGGCACCACAATATCTTGTATGGGGCGGTGCATGCGCCTGATCCGGGTCAATGCCATGGGAGACCAGCCTGTTCTGCACGGGGCAGGCGCGCCCTGGGCGGCGCTGGACCAACTGGGAGAGCGGCCGGGTCCGGC
>DOIS01000107.1:5167-5544 GCA_003511785.1 Paracoccaceae bacterium | reverse complement strand
CGCCCGCCCTCCTGGTCGATGAAGATCGGCGCCGCGCGCCCCACCGCGTCGCGCATCCCGGCGCAGAGCGCGCGGATCTGGTCCGCGCTCTCGCAGTTGCGCGCGAACAGGATGAAGCCGAACGGGTCGGCCGCGCGGAACAGCGCGCGTTCCTCTGCCGTCAGGCGCAGCCCCTCGGCGTCGAGGATGCAGGCGCCCCAGCTCATCGCGCGCTTACCGCGCGTTCGATGGGGCGTCGCGGGAACGGCGCGCGGACGGGCGAAACGCGCGTGCTCATCGCGTGGTCACGGGGATGCAGTCGGCCCCGCCCGCCACCAGCGCCGAGCAGAAGCGCCGCGCGTCCGAGATGTCGTCGAAGCCCATGGCGCGCAGCCGGT
>DOIS01000107.1:675-4846 GCA_003511785.1 Paracoccaceae bacterium | reverse complement strand
AGCCCATGGCGCGCAGCCGGTAGAAGCTGCGCCCGCCGCTTTGGGCCTGCTGGATCACCCGGTTCTTGCCGTCGAGATAATCCTCGAACCGCGCCGCGATCCGGTCCCATTCCTCGCGCGCGATCTCGGGGCTGTCGAACGCGCCGAGCTGCGCCAGCCTTGTGCCCGAAGGCAGGCTGTCGGGGTCCACGTCGATGCTGGCCACCGCGTCCGCCGCGCTGGAGAGCGCCGCAGCGACATCGGCCTCGTCGGTGCTGGCCAGCCGGGCCAGGTCGTCGGGCCGCTCGAGCGGCCGGGGCGAGCGTTTCACCCCGGGCAGCGTCAGCAACCGGATGTCGGCGGGGTCGATGGCCTGTTCCTCGGACACCTCGGGCGCCTCGTCCTCGGTCAGGGTCTCGGGGCCGCGCGAATTGGCGGCCTCCCCGGGGGCGCCGTCCATGCCGGCGGGTGTCTCGTCGGAAAGCGGCGCCACGTCGCGGGTCAGCTCCTCGACCAGCGCATCCACCTCGCCGCCCTGGTAGGCGGCCAGCGCCGCGTCGGACGGGCCGGACCGCGCCTTGGCCGGCGTCAGTTCGGCCGCGGGCGCGTCCTCCTCGGTCAGGTCGATGGGCCGGGGGGCCAGTTTCACGCGGTCGGCCGTGGGGGCCGCCGCGCCCTGGGCGACGACGGTGTTGACCGCCAGCCCCTGGTGATCGGCGGCCTGCCCGCCGGGGTCCTTGGAGGCGATGCGCATCTCGCCCTGCAAGGCGCGCACCACCGGAACCCCGCTCACGTCTCGCATCAGGAGCTTGTAGCCCCAGACACCGACGCCCACGACCAGCGCCAGCGAGACCAGCGCCCCTACCATGTTCGCCATCATCGAAAACGACGGACCCGCGGGCGCGTTCTCGGGCATATCCTGCCCGGACACGCCCTGCCGGGTGTGTTCGTACTCTGCCATATCCGCCTCACTGCCTCTTTGGCGCGGCAAACCGCGCCGGGCTTCTGCCTTGGTATCTCTGCCTCGCGGCCGGCTATGGGGCGGTTTATCTCACCGCATTTCCTGCGCCGGCTCGACCCCAAGAATACCAAGACCGGCGGAAATAACAACGGCTGTGGCCCAGGGCAGCGCCATTTTCGCCTGGCTTGTGGCCGGATCGCCCTCTTGCAGGAAACGCAGCTCGGGCAGATCGTGGCCGCGGTTCCACAGCCCGTGGAACTCGCCCGCCAGATCGTAGAGATAGAAGGCGATGCGGTGCGGCTCGTGCGTGCGGGCGGCGATCTCGACCTGGCGCGGCCATTCGGCCAGCTTCTTTGCCAGCGCCAGCTCGGCCTCGTGGTCAAGCTTGCCTAGATCGGCCGCAATAAACGCTGACGTCTCCGTGTCGATCCCCGCGGCCTCGGCCTTGCGCAGAAGGCTCATCACCCGGGCATGAGCGTATTGCACGTAGAAAACCGGGTTCTCGCGGCTCTGCTCCAGAACCTTGTCGAAATCGAAATCGAGCGGTGCGTCGTTCTTGCGCGTCAGCATCACGAAGCGGGTGACGTCCGGACCCACCTGGTCGACCACGTCGCGCAGGGTGACGAAGGTGCCGGCGCGTTTCGACATCTTGAACGGCTCGCCGTTCTTGAAGAGCTTGACCAGCTGCGTGAGCTTCACATCCAGCGGCACGCGCCCCTCCGAGAGCGCCGAGACGGCGGCCTTCATCCGCTTGACATAGCCGCCGTGATCGGCGCCGAACACGTCGATCAGCTCGTCATAGCCGCGCGAGATCTTGTCGTAGTGATAGGCGATGTCGGGGGCGAAATAGGTCCAGCCGCCGTCGGATTTCATGATCGGCCGGTCCACGTCGTCGCCATGCGCGGTGGAGCGGAACAGCGTCTGCTCGCGCGGCTCCCAGTCCTCGGGCATCTTGCCCTTGGGCGGCTCGAGCACGCCGCGATAGATCAGGTCCTTGCCGCGCAGATCCTCGATCGCCGCCTCGATCCGGCCGGTGCCGTAGAGCGATTTTTCCGAGAAGAACAGGTCCATCTCGACGCCCAGCGCGGCCAGGTCGGCGCGGATCAGGTCCATCATCGCGTCGGTGGCGAAGCCGCGCGCCTCCTCCAGCCAGACCTCCTCGGGCTGGTCCACCCAGGCCTCGCCCTTCTCGCGGGCCAGGGCCTCGCCCACCGGGATCAGGTAGTCGCCGGGATAGGTGCCGTCCTCGAACGCCACTTCGCGGCCCAGCGCCTCAAGATAGCGCAGATAGACCGAGCGGGCGAGCACATCGACCTGCGCGCCGCCGTCGTTGATGTAGTATTCGCGCGTGACCTCGTGGCCCGCGTAGTCCAGCAGGCTCGCCAGCGCGTCGCCGAAGACCGCGCCGCGCGTGTGGCCCACATGCAGCGGGCCGGTGGGGTTGGCGGAGACATATTCCACGTTCACGCGACGCCCCTGCCCCATGTCCGAACGGCCATAGGCCATGCCCGCCTCCAGCACGCCGCGCACCAGCCCCTGCCAGACCGAGGGCGCCAGCCGCAGGTTCAGGAACCCGGGCCCGGCCACCTCGGCACTTGCGATGCGGTCGTCGCCGCCCAGCCGCTCGGCCAGCGCCTCGGCGATGTCGCGGGGTTTGGCGCGGGCCGGCTTGGCCAGCACCATGGCGGCGTTGGTGGCCATGTCGCCATGCGCCGGGTCGCGCGGCGGCTCGACGGTGACGTTGTCGAGGCTGAGACCGGCGGGGAGCGCGCCCGCCTCGGTCATCGCGTCCAGCGCGTCGATCACCAGCGCGCGGATATCGGCAAACAGGTTCATCTCATGCGTCCTTCATGGGGTCGCCGGCGGTTTATCATCTGGGCGGGGGCGGTCAATGGGCGGTCAATGGGCGGTCAAGGCACGGGGGTGGTCAATGGGTTCAAGCCGTCCGCAAGGTCAAAGCGGGTCGAAATCGGCCAATCGCTTGCCCGGCTCGTCCACGAACAGCTCGGGCAGCGCCTCGGCCCGCTCCATCAGGTCCACCCGCAGCACCGCGAAGTCGCCGCGCGTCTCGTCCCAAGTTGTGAGCGTCCAGATCCGGCCCGCGTGATCCAGCCGCAGGGGCCGTACCCGGCGCCGACCGGCCTCGCCGCTATAGACGATCTCGAGCTTCTGGCGCCCACGAATGGCGCTGCGCAGCCGCCCCATCAGCGAAAAGCCCCGCGCCGCATCCCCCCGGGGCGCGCCCTCCAGTCGCCAGGCCGCGCCCTCGGCCTCGGGCTCCAGCGACAGCGCCGCATCGATCTTGCCCGCCAGCCGCTCGGCCGCGCCGCGCAGGCCGGGGTCGTCCGCCTCGGCCACGATGGCGATGCCCAGTTGCAGCGCCTCCAACTCATCGGGAGCCAGGGTGAGCGGCGGAAGCGCGGCCACCTCCGCCAGGCGGTAACCCGCGCCGGGCCGCCCCTCGACCGGCACGCCGGCCGCCGTGAGCCGGTCCATGTCGCGGTAAAGCGTGCGCGAGGAGACACCCAGCCGCGCGGCCAGGTCCTCGGCCCGCACCGCGCCGGGCGCCTGGCGAAGAACGGTGATAATCCGGGCGAGTCGGTCGGCGCGGCGCATGGCGGCAAGACTGCCCCGCGCGCGCACGGGTTGTCCAGACTTCCTGACAAAAACCTGTCAGGAGACACCGGCCCACATCTTCATGCACCAGAAATCCGCGCCCGCGCGCCGCGCCGCGCGGCATCCTCCCTTCCCCCTGCCCGGCCCGCGCCCCTAAACAGGCCGGGACAACGGGCGGCCGGACTCCGCAAACCCGCCCGGAGCACAAGGAGAGAGACAATGCTCAACAATATCGGCCTTCCCGGCCTCCTTCTGATCGCGGTGGTGGTGCTGGTCCTGTTCGGGCGCGGCAAGATCAGCTCGCTCATGGGCGAGGTCGGCAAAGGGATCACGTCCTTCAAGAAGGGCATCAGCGAGGGCCAGAACGACGAGCTGGAAGACGGCAACACCGGCGAGACCGCCAAGGACATCACCCCCCAGCCCACCGACCGGGGCACCCACCCGAAGACCGATCTCGATACCGAGAAAGACAAGGTGTAAGCGCAGATGCTGGACCTGGGCTGGACCGAGCTTCTGGTGATCGGCATCGTGGCGCTGATCGTCGTGGGACCCAAGGACCTGCCGGTGCTGTTCCGCAAGCTGGGGCAGTTCGTCGGCAAGGCCAAGGGCATGGCG
>DOIS01000107.1:0-345 GCA_003511785.1 Paracoccaceae bacterium | reverse complement strand
GGGCATGGCGCGCGAATTCAGCCTCGCCATGAACGAGGCTGCGGACGAAGCCGGGGTCAAGGACATTGCCAAGGGGATGAAGACCGCCTCGAACCCGATGGGCGCGGCGATGGACGGGGTCAAGGACGCCACGCGCGACCTCAAGGACAGCCTGGACCCGTCGAAATTCGACCCCGAGAGCGAGACCGGCAAGCTGGCCGCGAAACGCGCCAGTGACGCCAAGAAGATCGAGGCTGCCACCGCCCGCAAGGCGGCCGAGCGCAAGGCGCGCGAGGCCGAAGAGGCGCTGGCCTATGCCGAACGTGCCGAGGCCGAACTGGCCGCGCCCCCGGCCGACGCCGCCGC
>DOIS01000039.1:4462-5569 GCA_003511785.1 Paracoccaceae bacterium | reverse complement strand
GGAGGGTTTCAACGATGGCCTGCCAAGCCGGACGCGAGTCGCGGTCCTCCTTGACCACGCCGAACACCTGGAAGATCAGCCCGCCCTCGGCGTCGAACGCCTCGACCGAGAGCGCGGGGCCGCGCCGGGTGGGCTTCTCCACGGCCCAGAGCTCGGCCACCTTGTCGCGCCGCAGATGCAGATTGAAGCCCGGGTCCATCACGTTCTGCCAGGGGCCCATCGGGCGAAGCTCGTGGATCGGGCCGGTATGGATCTGGATGCAGCCGCGGTTGCCGACGAAAATCATCACCTCGCCCCCCGCCTCGCGAATCGCTTGAAGCATCGTGTCGGTGGCCTCGGGCTCAAGCGCGCGCACGAAGGGCGCCCCGGCGATCCGATACGCGCCGAGACGGTTCATCTTGAGCTTGGAGCACAGCCGCAGGAACTGGTGCGTATCGGTCAACCTGGCCCATTCGGCGCGCAGCTCTTCGACCTTGTCGGGGCGCGATTTCGGCGGCTCGGGGGCCTTGCGCAACTCGACCTGCTGGCTGTCCGGCTGGTCGTCGAGCGCCAGTTGGGCCAGGAGCGTGGGCCAGGCGTCGTGGTTCGACCGCTCCCTGAGATGTATCTTGTGCACCGCGTCGCCCGCCGCGTCGAAGACCTGCACCGAGCGGCGCGGACCCTGTTCCGACGGGCTCTCGACCGCGAAGGCCGTGACCCAATGCGCTGGGAAGATGCGCAGATCAACATTCTCGGCCAGCGTCATGGCCGCATGTTCGCCGGGGTGGTAATCGCCGTATTCCCCGACCTTCTCATGCACGCAGGCCTCGACTCGGGTCAGGGCCATGACCTCGCCCAGCGTCTCGGCGGCGGGAATGATCCGGTCGGGATGGGCGTCGATCCGCGTGGCGCCGTGGCCGACACTGGCGGCCACGAACTGGGCCTCGGAAATGCCCAAGGCGTCGGCCGCGTCGCGGGCACGCAGTTTCGGGTTGTCCGCCTGAAAGGCGCGAATATCGGCGGGGGTGACAGCGGATTGCTGCGTCATCGGGGCATCCTCGGGTTTTCACGTGGTCCGATGGCTGCGCCCGACAGAAGCCGGTGCGTGGCTGTCTCAAATTACTTGGC
>DOIS01000039.1:0-4136 GCA_003511785.1 Paracoccaceae bacterium | reverse complement strand
CTTGGCTGTCTCAAATTACTTGACTGATTTACTCGGTTACACGTATCGCTGCAACCCGTTGCGATGAGGTCCATCGCGAAATCACCCAAAACCGCCGCGCCAGCCTTCGCAAGCTACGGCAGAAACCATACGAAGGATGGCGCAAATGCTCACCCCGTTGTTGCGCGGCACGACCACGCTCGTCTGCCTGTCCCTGGCCGTTCCGGCCACGGCGCAGGACACCGCCACGCCCGGCTTTCTCGGCACCCTGATCCTGACCGCCGGCAAACGCGACCTCAGCTTTGGCACCGCGCTGTCGCGCACCGTGGTGGACGAGGAGGAAATCCGCGACCGCCAGGCCAGCACGGTCGCGCAACTGATCGATTCCGTGCCCGGTGTCACCCTGGTCAATGGCACCACGCCGCAAGGCTCGGGCATCAACATTCGCGGTTTCGGCGCCAACACGACCTTCGGGTCGGACCAGAAGATCGCCGTGCAGATCGACGGGGCCAGCGTTGGGTCCGAAGAACTGTATCGCATCGGCACGCAGCTCTTCACCGACCCGCTGCTCTATCGCGAGGTCGAGGTGCTGCGCGGCACCATCGGCAGCTTCGCCTATGGCTCGGGAATCGTCGGCGGGGGGGGCAAGCTGGAGACCATAGACGCCTCGGAGTTCACCGGGGGCGTTCCGGGCTTCGGCGGATCGCAGATCTTTGAATATAGCTCGAACGGGGATGGCTTCGTCAGTTCCACCACCCTCGCCTGGATGCCGACCGAGCGGCTGGAGTTTCTTCTCAACTACACCTGGCGCGACCAGGGCGAACTGAAGGCCGGCGACGGCACCGTCATCGGCAACAGCGCCTTCGAGACGCCATCCTACCTGGCCAAGGGGCGATACACCTTCGGCGAGGGCGACGCGCAATCCCTGACGCTGAGCCACTCGCGCACGGTGGCCGACGACAAGGACGTCCCCTATGACCAGTTCGCCACCGATGGGGGCATGTTCGGCAATGTCGATCGCGTGACCGATACCGAGCAAACCGTTCTGGAATACCGTTTCAACCCGGCCAATGACCTGATCGACCTGCGTGCCAACCTGTCCCACGCGGATCAGCAGATCGAGTCGGACTACGTGCCCGGGTCCTCGCCGCTGGAGGGGACGCCCGTATTCGGCAGGGTTCTCGCCCTGGTCAATGCCGATCAAAGATACGAGACGACCAAGCTGACGGTGACGAACCGCGCCTTGTTCGAGACCGGCGCGATCTCGCATGACATGCTGGCCGGTATCGAGGCGCAACGCCGCGTTCGCGCCGACAACACCGCCGCGGGCGCCCCGGGCGGCACGAACGACCGAAGCGCCCTGTTCGTGGTGAACGAGATGAGCCTCGGCCAATTCACGATCACGCCCGCCCTGCGCTACGAGACCTCGCGGATCGAAAGCGACACGCCCCTTGCAGGTGTACCCGACAGCTATGACCAGAACGCGCTGATGGGCGGGCTGGCGGTGGCCTATGCGTTCGGCAACGGCCTGTCGGTCTTCGGCAGCGCCGCCTATACTGAGGCCCTGCCCATCATCGACGAGCTAGGCACCAGCGGCACCGCGCAGCGCCGTCTCGGCATGACCGAGAAATCGCATACGTTCGAACTGGGCGCGGAATATTCCGGGACGGACGTGTTCGCCGCGGGTGACAGCTTCGCCATGCGCGGGAACCTGTATCAGACCGATCTCTGGGACATCACGAGCTATACCGTGGCCGGCTCGATGACCACCGAGCTCGACCGGGTGGAAACCCTGGGCCTGGAACTGGAGGCGTCATACGGGATGCAGAATGGCTTCTACCTCGATTTCGCCGGGCATCTCGGCGAGGGCACCGAGGTCAACCCCGACGGCAGCGACACGACCTGGCGCAACAGCCCGGCCGACCGGGCCCAGCTGACCGTCGGCCGCAGATGGGCGGATGCGCTGGACCTGAGCTGGGAGGTGGTTCACGCCTCCGACAGGCGCGACGCGCTGGGCGCCGACCTGCCCAGCGCAACGGTTCACAACCTGCGCGCCACGTGGACGCCGCGCACCGACGGCTGGCTGGACGGCGCGGCGGTGCGCTTCGGGATCGAGAACCTGTTCGACGCGGATTACGTGGGGCATCTGTCCTCGCCCGCCCGCAAGGCGCCGGGACGGACCGTCAAGCTCTCGCTGTCCAAGACCTTCTGACCGCGAGGGGCCGGGGCGGTATCCCGGCCCCTCACCACGGCCTGACGCAGCGTCGGCGGCACCTTTGGCGAGCAAGCGTGACGCGCCGCCCTTGGCGGGCAAATGCAACCGTGATCTATTGGTCGCATCACAAGGGAACTCGACTCGGGCGCCCCCGGCGGTCGGCGCAGGATGAATCGCGTCCGGTCGGTCGGAACCCCCGGCACGGATCAAGGGCCGAGAGGGAGGAACGACATGAACACGATCACGCAGACCGGGCTGACAGGCCCGGTCGCCCATGCCCGCAGCCAGCACTTGGGCGACCTGCTGCGCCGCAGCGCCGCGCGGGCGCCGAACAAGACCGCGCTGGTTTTTCGCGGACACACCGACACATTCGCCGCGCTCGACGAAGTGGTGAACCGCACGGCCAAACGCCCTGATCGCGCGCGGGATCAGGCCGGGCGACCGGGTGGCGCTACTGAGCCACAACAACCGCGCCTTCGTCATCCTGCGCTTTGCCATCGCTCGCGCCGGGGCCGTGGTCACGCCGGTGAACTTCATGCTCAACGCCGAGGACGTGGCCTATATCCTCACGCATTCCGGCGCCACGGCGCTCATCGCCGAGGACGCGCTCTGCGCCACCGCGCGCGCTGCGCTGGAGACGATGGAGGACGCCCCTGCCCTGCGCCTGTCCATCGCCCATGCCGGGACCGATCCCGGCGCGGGTTGGGAGCCGGTCGAGCCGCTTTTCGAGCATCCTGACACCTCCGAGCCTGTCGCGGGGGTGGGCGACGATGCGCCCGTTCAGATGATGTATACCAGCGGCACCGAATCCCGACCCAAGGGCGCGATCCTGACCGCCGGTGCGCTCTATGCGCAATACGGCAGCTGCATCTCGAACGGCGAGATGACCGAGGACGCGGTGGAGCTGCATTGCCTGCCGCTCTTCCATTGCGCCCAGCTCGACTGTTTCCTGACCGTCGATCTCTATCTCGGCGCGACCAGCATCCTGCACGAGGGCGCCGACCCGGCCGCCATGCTGGAGGAGATCGAGAAAAGCGGCGTGACCAAGCTCTTCTGCCCGCCCACGGTCTGGATCGCGCTGCTGCGCCATCCCGATTTCGACACCCGCGACCTGTCGAGCCTGACGCAGGGCTATTACGGCGCCTCGATCATGCCGGTGGCGATCGTGCAGGAACTGGCCGAGCGGCTGCCGAACATGCGGCTCTACAACTTCTACGGCCAGACCGAGATGGCGCCCGTGGCCACCGTCCTGCGCCCCGAGGAGCAGATGAGCCGCCTTGGCTCGGCTGGGCGGCCGGCGCTCAACGTGGAAACCCGCGTGGTCGACGAGGAGGACCGCCCCCTGCCCCCGGGCGAGGTGGGCGAGATCGTGCATCGCAGCCCGCACCTGATCTCGGCCTATTACAACGACCCCGAGAAGACCGCCGAGGCGTTCCGCGGCGGCTGGTTCCACAGCGGCGATCTGGGGCGGTTCGACGAGGACGGGTATCTGTATGTCGTGGACCGGAAAAAGGACATGATCAAGACCGGCGGCGAGAACGTGGCCTCGCGCGAGGTCGAGGAGGCGATCTTCCGCCACCCGGACGTGGCCGAGGTCGCCGTGATCGGCGTGTCCCACCCGAAATGGATCGAGGCGGTGGTGGCCGTGGTGGTGCCCAAGGACGGCCACAACCTCGAGGCCGGGGCTCTATCGGACTGGTGCCAGGAGCATTTGAGCCATTTCAAGGCGCCCAAGCATATCGAGATCGTGGAGGCCTTGCCCAAGAACGCCTCGGGCAAGATCCTCAAGCGCGACCTGCGCGAGGCGCACGCCGCGCTGTTCGACGGCTGACGGGAAGCCGCGGCGCCGGTGACAGGCTGCGCCCCCCTGCTTCTTTCTGGTTCGAAAATACCCCGGCCGGGCGCCTGCCACGGATGCGCGGCCGGGGGATCAGCGCGCCGG
>DOIS01000225.1 GCA_003511785.1 Paracoccaceae bacterium | reverse complement strand
CGCTCGGGTGTTGCCGATGCAACAGCCCACCGCACGGCGCGATGCAACGCCATCCGGCGCGCATCCATCCGCAGCCCGGCGCCACCTCCTGCTTCTTTCTGGTCCGAAAATACCCCGGCCCCATGCCTGCGGCGGGGCTTCCGCCGGGGCAGGGCGCGACCGCGGGCTTGTCTTTTGTTCACCCCTTGTTCACAATGCCCCCATGGAGACCCCGACCCTTGCCCAGTTGCAACCGGGCCAGCGCCTCGCGCGCGGCGTGGCCCGCCACCTGCTCACCCTCGGCTTCGCCTCGGTCGAAGAGCTCGTGCCTGCGCGGGGCTTGCGCGTGGACGTGATGGGCCTCGGCCCCAAGGGCGAGGTCTGGGTGATCGAGTGCAAATCCTGCCGCGCCGATTTCCGCGCGGATGCCAAGTGGCAGGGCTATCTGGAGTGGTGCGACCGCTATTTCTGGGCGGTGGACGCGGGCTTTCCCACCGATCTGCTGCCCGAGGGCACGGGGCTGATGGTGGGAGATGCCTATGACGCGGAAATCCTGCGCATGGCGCCCGAGCATCGCCTGGCGCCCGCCCGGCGCAAGGCGCTGGTGCAGAAATTCGCCACCCATGCCGCGCGCCGGCTCCAGGCGCTGCGCGACCCCGGATTGGGGCTGGGGTGAGGCGTCAGCGCCTCTTCTTGACCCCGCGCGCGGCGCGGGCGGCGGCGCGGATTTCCTCGGCGATCTCCTCGGCCTCGTCGGGGTCGAAATCCATCGGAATCTCCACGCCCTCGGCCTCGATGAACAGACGCACCATGCCGCTGTCGGTCGGCCCGATCTGGAGATTCGCCTCGACGTCGCGTTCGGTGTTGATGCCCATGGCTCCGATCCTTTCACAACCAGAGCCGCCTGCTAGCGCCCCGGCGCCCGATTGGCAAGCCACGGTGCCACTCGCGCGGGGCCAGCCACACTTGCGCGACCCGCCCGGATCGGCGCAGGATTGGCCCATGCAGGACGTCATCCTCCGCCCCTTCACCGCCCGCGACACCGATTGGCTGGTCGAGCGCCACGCCACGCTCTACGCCCAGGGCGAGGGCTTCGACGACACGTTCGGCCCGCTGGTGCGAAAGATCGCCCAGGCGTTCCTCGACGGGCACGACCCCGAACGCGAGCGCGGCTGGATCGCCGCGCGCGGTGAGACGCGGCCGGGCAGCATCTTCTGCATGGGCCTGGAGGCCGACACCGCGCAGCTGCGCCTGTTCCTGCTGGAGCCTGAGGCGCGTGGCGCCGGGCTGGGGCGGCACCTGCTGGAGAGTTGCACGGGGTTCGCGCGCGGCGGGCTATGCCCGGATGCGGCTATGGACCCACGAGGAACACCGCGCCGCCTGCGCGCTCTACCGCGCGGCGGGCTGGCATCTGGACAGCGCCCGGCCGGTGCGCGCTTATGGCCGCGACCTCATGGAGCAAAGCTGGTCGATCGCGCTCTAACCCCCCTTGCAATCGCCGGGGCCTTTGGATAGATCGCCCCCCAGTGCCGCCTTAGCTCAGTTGGTTAGAGCGCTGGATTGTGGATCCAGAGGTCCCCCGTTCAAGCCGGGGAGGCGGTACCATCTCTCCCGCCCCTCACGCCACCAGCCGGTGCCGCGCCCGGCCCACGCCCACGGCCATGAGCAGCGTGGTCAGCAGGAAGTATCCCGCCACGCCCCGGAACTGCGCCTCGATGCCGATCCCTTCGTCGATCAGCGCGCCGGTCAGCCCCGGCCCGATGGCCGAGCCGAGCACCATGATCGCCGCCGCCATGGCCTTGATCGCGCCGATATGCGCGGTGCCGTAGAACTCGGCCCAGAAAGGCATTGGGCAGGGTGGAATTGGCCCCGGTGGTCAGCGCGAGGAAGACCAGCCCGACAAGCAGCCCGCCCGTCCCCGAGGCGGTCGCGAAGACCGCGAAGGCCACGACCATGGGCAGTTGAAAGAACGGGATCAGCCGCGGCGTGCCCAGCCGGTCCAGCGCCCAGCCCGAGCCCACCATCGCCGCGATCGCCAGCCCGGTATAGAGCGGGAACAGCGCCACCAGCTCGAGATGGGCCAGCCCCTTCACCTGCGCGACATGCACCTGGTGGAAGAAGAACGCGGTGTTGAAGGCCGCCGGCCCCGGCAGCGCGGGCACCATGAACCAGAACAGCGGATGGCGCAGCGCCTCTCCCCGCGTCCAGTGACGGGCGTCCATGCCCAGCGAGGAATGGCTCTCGGCGTGGCTCTGTGGCGTGCGCTCCTCGCGCAAAAACCACATCAGCGCAGGCGCCCCCATCAGCGCCACCAGCACCATCAGCGCCACGAAGAGCAACGGCAGCACCGCCTCGCCCAGGGCGAAGCCCAGGCTCGCGATCGACAAGGCCCGCCCGCGTGAGGCGGTGAACCAGCGCGCCATGCCGACCACCGCCAGATGGCTCGACATGCCTTGCCCGAAAAAGCGCAGGCACAGCACCACCAGCGGCAGCGCCCAGGCCGAGGGGTTGAGCGCCATGAACAGGCGGGCCCCCGCCAGCCCGGCCAGCACCACCGGCCCCAGCGCGCGCACCCGGAAGCGGTCGGTGAGCGCACCGGCCCAGACCATCAGCACCGCCGAGGCCGTGGTGCCCAGCGAGTAGATCGCCCCCATTGCCCGTGGCTGAGGCCGAACTCGGCCCGGATCTCGCCGGCGAAGACCGAGATGAAGAAGGTCTGCCCGAAACTCGACAGGAAGGTGAGCAGCGCGCCCGCGCCCAGCCAGGGGCGTTGTCGCGCAGGAAGGGCCGCAGGCTCATTCCCCGTCCGGGGCGCGTTGAATGGTCACGCTCTGGCGCAGCCGGCCGGTGGTGGCGTCATAGACCAGGATGCGCTCGTCGCCCGTCACCACCGCATACCAGCCCGGCCCGGAGGTCACCGCCAGCGGCGCGGTCCCGTCGGGCAGCGTGATCTCCTCGGGCAGCACCGGCGCACGGTCGGTGAGCCGCGTGACAAGCAGGCCCACAACCACTAAGACGCCCAGAATCATCACCCCCGTCAGCGCCGTGACCAGCAGGCGCAGGGCGCGCAGCCCGCCCGGTTCGGGCGGGGCGGCGTCGGGGGTATCGGAAGGGTCGGACATGGGCAGCCGCCGGATCGTTTTCACAATTGCGGCAGACCCGCCGCCCCGCCTTGATAAGGCGCTTGCCCGCGATGTGCCAGCCGATGCCGCGCTGTCGCGCACGCAGATCGCGCGCCTGATTGCCGAGGGCGCGGTGCACGTGGACGGCGCCCCCGCAACCGGCCCCAAGGCGCGCGTGGCCGAGGGGGCCGAGATCGTCCTCACGCTGGAGGAGGCGAGCGAAAGCCATATCGCGCCCGAGGCGATCCCGCTGGTCATCCTGCACGAGGATGACGACCTGATCGTCGTGGACAAGCCCGCCGGCATGGTGGTGCACCCCGCGCCGGGCACACCCTCGGGCACGCTGGTCAACGCGCTGCTGGCCCATTGCGGCGATGATCTCAGCGGGGTGGGGGGCGTCAAGCGGCCCGGGATCGTGCATCGCATCGACAAGGACACCAGCGGGCTCCTGGTCGTGGCCAAGTCGGACGCCGCGCACCAGGGGCTGGCCGCGCAATTCGCCGCCCATGAGGTCGAGCGCCGCTATCAGGCGGTCTGCTGCGGGGTGCCCGACGCGGGCGACCCGCGCCTGCGCGGGGTGCGCGGCGCCAGTTTCGAGCCGGGCAACGTGTTGAAACTGACGACGCAGCTGGCCCGGCACCGCACCGACCGCCAGCGCCAGGCGGTCACTTTCGCGGGCGGCCGGCACGCGGTCACGCGCGCCCGCGTGGTCGAGCCCTTCGGCACCCCGCCGGTTCTCGCACTGCTGGAATGCTGGCTGGAGACCGGGCGCACGCATCAGATCCGCGTGCACTTGGCCCATGCCGGCCACGCGCTGGTGGGCGATCCGGTCTATGGCGGGCGGCGCAGGCTGCCGGTGCGGGCGCTGAGCGAGGCGGCCCAGGCGGCGGTGCGGGCGTTCCCGCGCCAGGCGCTGCACGCCGCGACGCTGGGCTTTGTCCATCCGGTCACCGGGCGGAACATCCGCTTCGAGGCGCCGTTGCCCGGGGACATGGCCGATCTGCTCGCGGCCTTGCGCATGGCGGAAACCTGATCTCATTGGGCGAAATTTGAACAAATCAAGGTCTCGTCAGTTAAATTGCAAGACTGTTGCGCTAGAGCCTCTTGAAAGGGGCGAAAGGCTGACCCATATTCCATGTTAAACCCCTATACATTAGGGGCCGTGAATGGAAAGGGACAGACAGATGGCGAATTATGGAAATCTTCCGGCGCCGACACCCGAGGGCGGCCTGAACCGCTATTTGCAGGAGATCCGCAAGTTTCCGCTTCTGGAGCCGGAAGAGGAATACATGCTGGCCAAGCGCTGGGTCGAGGACCAGGACACCGAGGCCGCGCACAAGATGGTGACCTCGCACCTGCGCCTCGCGGCCAAGATCGCGATGGGCTATCGCGGCTATGGCCTGCCGCAGGCCGAGGTGATTTCGGAGGCCAATGTGGGCCTGATGCAGGCGGTCAAGCGCTTCGACCCGGAGAAAGGCTTCCGGCTCGCGACCTATGCCATGTGGTGGATCCGCGCCTCGATCCAGGAATACATCCTGCGCTCTTGGTCGCTGGTCAAGCTGGGCACCACCAGCGCGCAGAAGAAGCTCTTCTTCAACCTGCGCAAGGCCAAGGCCCGGATCGGCGCGCTCGAGGATGGCGACCTGCGCCCGGAAAACGTCAAGCAGATCGCCACCGATCTCGGCGTGACCGAGGACGAGGTGATCTCGATGAACCGGCGCCTGTCGGGGGGCGACGCCTCGCTCAATGCCACCGTGGGCAGCGACGAGGACAGCTCGATGCAGTGGCAGGACTGGCTTGAGGACGAAGGCGCCGACCAGGCCAGCGAGTACGAGGAACGCGACGAGCTGGACGCCCGGCGCGAGCTTCTGGCCGAGGCGCTGGACGTGCTCAACGACCGGGAAAAGGACATCCTGACCCAGCGCCGGCTGGCCGACAAGCCGGTGACGCTGGAGGAGTTGAGCGGGCAGTACAACGTGAGCCGCGAACGCATCCGCCAGATCGAGGTGCGCGCCTTCGAGAAGTTGCAGAAGAAGATGCGCGACCTGGCCCGCGACAAGGGCATGATGGCCGCGTGAACGCTTGGCGTAGCGTCGAAATGCGCATACCCTCGCCCCTGACCGGGCGAGGGTTTTTCGTGCCCGGACCGAGGCGGGGGGCTCTTGTTGAGCGAGCGGATCGTGTTTCACCTGCCGGGCTCGTGGCTGGGACCCTTCGGCACCGGCCTGCTGCCCTTCTACGACAAGCTGCTGGCGGGGCTGCGCGCGCGCGGGATCGCCACCGCGACCGAGGTGCTGGATCGCGACCGGCTGGCCGCCTGCGTGGCGGCGGATGACGCCTTTCACATCGTCAACCACGGGCGGATGCGGCATCCCCGCGTGCTGAACGCCGGGATCGCCTATGTCTATCCGTTCTGGCATCTCGACCCTTGGGGCATTCGCGCCTTTTCCTCGATCGCCGCGGTGCGCTTCGACCCGGCGGCGGTGGACGTCGAGGCCGCGCGTCCCTTCTTCCGGCGCTTGCGCAAGCGGCTGGTGGGGGCGCGGACCTCGCGCTATGCCCAGCCCGAGGCGCGGGCCGAGGGGCTGCCCGAGGGCGCGGCGGCGGTGTTCCTGCAAAGCGAGGGGCATCGCATCGTGGGCGAGACCTGCCACCTCACCCGCTGGGAGATGCTGGAGGCCACGCTCGCGGGCTGGGACGGCCCGGTGGTGGTCAAGCCGCATCCGCGGGACAATCTTGCGGAAACGCGAGAGCGATTGCGCGATTACGCGGCACGTTTTGCGCGGTTACATGTCTCTACGGGCAATATTCACGACATCCTCGCCGCTTGCGACCGGGTGGTGACGATCAACTCGGCCGTTGGGATCGAGGCCTATCTGCACCGCAAGCCGGTGATCCTGTGCGGGCAGGCGGATTTCCATCACATCGCGCAGGTGGCGCGCCGCCCCGACGAATTGGCCGGGTTTCTCGCCGCGCCCGCGCGCAGGCGGGCCTATGACAAGTATATTCACTGGTATTTCGCGCAGAATTGCCTGAGCACCACCGAGCCTGCGCTGGTGGACCGGTTTTTGGACCGCGTCGCGGTGGGCGGCGCGGCGGGGTGATTTGGCGGGCGCCTTTCGGATGATTGCATTGGGTGCAACAGACGCGGAGGAAAAGCCATGGCCGGCGGATGGGCGCGCGACGGCGCGGTGAGCGAACAGATCGAAGCCTCGATCCAGGATGAACTGGCGCGCCTGAAATCGCGCCGCGCTCCCGAGGGCGAGAGCCTGACCCATTGCGCCGAATGCGACGAGCCGATCCCCGAGAAGCGCCGCGCGGCGCTGCCAGGGGGGAAACTGTGCATTGATTGCCAAGAGGAACGCGACGGGGCGCACAAGGCCCGCGGGGGCATCAACCGGCGCGGGTCGAAGGACAGCCAATTGAAGTGAACGGCCCGCGCAGGCGGCGGGCCGGGCAGGGGGCGTCGCCATCGTCGCTCGGACCGATGGCGCGACAATGCCGACCCCCCAGTCCCGTGCCGGGACTTCCCCCGGAGGTATTTTCAAAAGAGAAGAAGCAAGGGGCGTGCGGCCGATGCCCTGCGCGGTATCGGCTTTCCGCGCCGGCCCGGCCCCGCCGGGACGCGCCGCGTCAGCCCAGTTCGACGCCGCCCCGCGCGCCCTCGGGCGCATCGTACCACTTCACCTCGATCTTGAGGCTGTGCTGGGTGCCCTTGCGGGATTTTTCCTCGTCCTCGGACTTCAGTTGCAGCACCACCTGCTCGGACAGGTTCAGAACCACCTTGTCCGACCCTTGCCGCAGCACCACCTGGCCGGCCTCGACACGCTGCGCCAGATCACTCAGGAAGCGGGCGACCTCGCCGCGTGTCCGGGTTTCCTTGCTTGTGAACAGGATCGTTTCGCGCCCCATAGCATCACTCCTCTTGTGGGTGCGAGTGACATGGGCAGCGGGACCGCCGGTTCAAGACGGGCGCGACGCTTTGCGCAGGGTTAGGCGCCGTTGACGTCACGCGGCGGCAGCCGCAGCCGCTCGCGCCGCCGTCGGCGCAACTCGGCCGCGATCACCAAAGCGCCCAGCGGGATCATCCAGAAGCCCAGCACCGGCAGGAAGCCCACCGTGCCGCCCAGGATCAGCGCCACGCCCACCGCGATCCGCCAGGGTGGCGAGATCCGCCGCTCCAGCGCGCGCTTGCCCTGCACCGCCCGGCGCCGGGCGGCGGGGGGCAGGCGCCCCCACCAGCCCCGGCGCGGGGGCGTCATGCCTCCATCGCCTCAAGCTCGTCGATCATGCCCTCGATCATCGCGAGCCCCTTGTCCCAGAAGGCCGGGTCGGCGGCATCCAGCCCGAAGGGCGCCAGCGCCTCGGAATGGTGCAGCGACCCGCCCGCCTTGAGCATGGCGAAATACTTGTCCTCGAACCCGTCCGATCCGGCCTCGTAGACCGAGTAGAGCGCGTTCACCAGACCGTCGCCGAAGGCATAGGCATAAACGTAGAAGGGCGAATGAACGAAATGCGGGATATAGGCCCAGAAGGTCTCATACCCTTCCATGAAGTCGAAAGCGGGCCCGAGGCTCTCGGCCTGCACGCTCATCCACAGCGCGTTGATGTCGTCGGGCGTCAACTCCCCCCCGCGCCGGGCCTCGTGCAGCTTGCATTCGAAATCGTAGAAGGCGATCTGGCGCACGACCGTGTTGATCATGTCCTCGACCTTGCCCGCCAGCAGCACCTTGCGCTGCTCGGGCGTCTCGGCGGCGGCCAGCATCTTGCGGAAGGTCAGCATCTCGCCGAAAACGCTCGCCGTCTCGGCCAGCGTGAGCGGCGTCTGGCTCAGCATCTCGCCCTGGCCGGCGGCCAGCACCTGGTGCACG
This sequence comes from Paracoccaceae bacterium, assembly GCA_003511785.1. Classification (GTDB taxonomy): domain Bacteria; phylum Pseudomonadota; class Alphaproteobacteria; order Rhodobacterales; family Rhodobacteraceae; genus UBA7951. The sequence continues at coordinate 281 of DOIS01000225.1, read as the reverse complement.
CCGTGGCCCAGTTCGTGCGCCAGGGTCATCACGTCGCGCGGTTTGCCGAGATAGTTCAGCATCACGTAAGGGTGCGCGTCCGTCACCGTGGGATGGGAGAAGGCGCCGGGCGCCTTGCCGGGCTTCACGCCCGCGTCGATCCAGCCGCGGCGGAAGAACGGCTCGGCCAGTTCGCGCATGCGCGGGTCAAACCCCTCATAGGCCTCCATCACCACGCGCTCTGCCTCGTCCCAGGGCACGGTGCGGCGGTCCTGCATGGGCAGCGGCGCGTTGCGGTCCCA
>DOIS01000391.1 GCA_003511785.1 Paracoccaceae bacterium | reverse complement strand
TTTTGGCGGAGAGGGTGGGATTCGAACCCACGAAACGGGTTAACGTTTACACGAATTCCAATCGTGCGCCTTCGACCACTCGGCCACCTCTCCGTCGGTGGGTCTATCCAAAAACCGCAAGGGGATGCAAGCGGCTTTCGCCCCTCTTCGCGCCGCGTTGCCACCCTTCTGGGCTTCCGCGCGACGGCACGCGGCGCGGACGGAGGGTGCAAGGGTTGACACATTCGAAGACGGGTACGTTTCGCATGCGGAACATTCCGCTGCAAAGCCCTGACCGCGCGCCGCTCCGCGCCGATTTGCTGTCGGCGGGAAAGAGCGGCGCACGGAAAAAGATCAACCGTTGCCGTTGCCTTCGCCCTCGCCATCCATGTCCGACAACTCGATATGCTCCGCGCCCTGCCCCTCTTCGGGGATCGGGCGGCCGACCAGGTTCAGCGCCTCGGGGTTGCGCAGCCAGATGTCCTGCTGGGGGAAGGGGATCTCGATCCCCGCCTCGGCGAAGCGCCGCGCGATCTCGTGGTTCATCTCGGACTTGACGTTGAGCACCCAGTTCACGTCGCGCAGGATCGCCCGGATCTCGAAATCCAGCGAGCTGGCGCCGAAGCCCTGGAACACCACCGTGGGCGGCGGGGTCATCAGCACCATGGGATGCGCCTCGGCCACCTCGCGCAGGATACGGTCCACCTCGCGGGTGTCGGTGCCATAGGCCACGCCCACCGGCACGATCACCCGCCCCACCGTATTGCCGCGGGTGAAGTTCGTCACCTGGCCGCTGACCAGGTCCGCGTTGGGCACGATCACGTCGGTCCTGTCGAAGGTCTCGATCCTTGTGGCGCGCACCGAGATGTCGCGCACATAGCCCATCTGCCCGTTCACCTCGATCCAGTCGCCTTCCGAGATCGGCCGCTCGATCAGCAGGATGATGCCCGAGACGAAATTCGACACGATGGTCTGCAACCCGAAGCCGATGCCCACCGACAGTGCACCGGCGACGATGGCGAGGCCCGACAGGTCGATGCCGGCGGTGGCCACGGCGATCAGCGCGGCCAGGAAGATGCCGATATAGCCGGCGCCCGAGACCACCGCGTTCTGCCCGCCCAGGTCGATCTTGGTCTTGGGCAGCAGGTTGTTCTTCAGCGCCCCCTGGAACATCCGCGTGAGCGTGAAGCCCACCGCGAAGACCAGCAGGAAGGTCAGGAAATCGACCGGGGTGATGCGCGTCTCGCCGATCGGAACGCCCTGCATGAAGCGATCCCACAGCTCGGCCAGTTCGACCGTGCGCGCCCCCCAGATCAGCGCCAGCGCCGGGAAGGCCAGCAACACCAGAACCGTGCCCAGCAGAAACGGCACGATCGATTCCTCGACCGCCGCCGCCCCCTTGCCGGTGATCCAGCCATAAAGATCGGTCAGGAACTGCTGCAACACCAGCAGCAGCGCATAGAGCGCGATGGTCAGGATAAAGCCCACATCCACCATCTCGGCCAACGCGGTATAGCCCACCGCCGCCAGCACCGGGGCGCCGATCACCACGCCCAGCGTCACCAACCGCAGGATCGCGGCAAAGCGGAACAGGCCCAGCCGCACCTCCTCGGTCAGCTCGTCGGCCGCCAGGCGGCGCTGCGCCTCGCGCCGGATCACCTGGCGCAGCCGCATCAGGATCAGGCTCGTGACCAGCACCAGCGGAAAGCCCATCACCGCGCGCGAGGCGGCCGAGATGTTCTCGATCTCCTCGACCAGCGCGAGCATGTCGAACAGCATCAGCATGATGCCCAGTCCGAACAATGCCCGCCGCGCCAGCGTCCGGTTCTCGGCGCTCATCGAGATGAAGGCGTCCTCGTCGGCCTTGGGATAGACCCGCTCGGAGAGCCAGCGGAACCCCAGCAGGATCGTTGCCCAATAGGGCACCTCCTCCAGCACCAACTCGCCGCGCAGGCCCAGCACGCCACTGATCACCACCGCCGCGCTCAGCAGGAACACGCCCCCCAGCGGCAGCAGGATGCGCCCCAGCGAGGCGACGAAGCGCCAAACCCCGGTGCCGGTGCCGCCGAAGCGGCGCAGGTAATCGACGATGCGCCCCGCCCAGCTGCGCCCGCGCCACAGCAGCACCACGCCCAGCACGCTCAGCACCGCCACCACCGGCGCGGTTTCGCGCAGCAGTTTCAGCTCGACCTTGCGCGAGACGTTCTCGCGCGTCTCGTTATAGACGTCGCCCCACAGCTCGAGCAGGTCCTCGCCCGCCTGGCCCCAATGGGCCGGGTTGAGCGGCGTCTCGCCGCGCGCGAAGAGCCGCTCGGTCTGGCGCTCGCGGATCAGCCGGTCGATCTCCTGCACGATGCCGTCGGCGCGGGTGAAATTCTCCCGCGTGACCACCACCGGCACGCGCAGATCGGCGATCCGCTCCTTGATCTCGGTGCGCAGCGCGGCGATGTCGGCGGGCTCGCGCTCGCCCTCCTCGGGGGCGGGCCCCAGCGCGTCGAGCCGGGCCTGGAGCGTGTCCAGCCGCGACGAGCTGTCGGCGCGGGCCTCGGTGAAGCGGTCGCGGTATCCGGCCACCTCCCGGCGCAACGCCTCGAGCGCCGCGACCGAGGCGCGGTCGGCCTCGATCGCCGCCTCGGCGCGGCGGGCGGTGGCGCGCCACTGCTCGAGATAGGCCTGCTGCGCGGGCGTCAGGCGCGACGGTTCGGGTTCGACCGCCGGCGCCTCGGTCTCGACCGGGGCCAACTCGGCGGGATCGCCGCCCGCCTCCTGGGGCGCAACCGGCGCCGCAAGCGCCAGCGCCAGCCACGCTGCGCAGATCAGGCGCCCGAGAAGGGACAGGGCGCGCGCGGTCATGGATCGACGAAAACGCCGGGAATGCTGGCCGGGGCCCGGGTCATCCACTCGGGCACGGGCAACCCCTTCTCGGCCAGGAAGTCGGGATTGAACAGCTTGGACTGATAGCGCGTGCCGTAATCGCACAGCACCGTCACGATGGTGTGCCCCGGCCCCATCTCGCGCGCGAGCCGCACCGCGCCGGCCACGTTCACGCCCGAGGACGCGCCCAGCACCAGCCCCTCCTCGCGCAAGAGGTCGAAGACGTAAGGAAGCGCCTCGTCATCGGGGACCTGGTAGGCGACATCGGGGGTCAGCCCCTCGAGGTTGCGGGTGATGCGCGCCTGTCCGATTCCCTCGGCGATGGAGGAACCCTCGGCCTGCAATTCGCCGGTGGTGTAATAGCTGTAGAGCGCCGCCCCCAGCGGGTCCGCGATGCCGATCTTGACGCCCTTGGGCTGCAACGCCTGGGCCACGCCCGCCAGCGTCCCGCCCGAACCCACGGCGCAGACGAACCCGTCCACCTTGCCCCCGGTCTGGTCCCAGATCTCCGGGCCGGTGGTCTCCACATGCGCCTGGCGGTTGGCCACGTTGTCGAACTGGTTGGCCCAGATCGCGCCATGCGGGGCGGATTTCGCCAATTCCTCGGCCAACCGCTCGGAATAGCGCACGAAATTGTTGGGGTTGCGATAGGGCGCGGCGGGCACCTGCACCAGTTCGGCGCCGGCCAGCCGCAGCATGTCCTTCTTTTCCTCGGACTGGGTCTCGGGGATGACGATCACCGTCTTGAACCCCATCGAGGCGCCCACCAGCGCCAGCCCGATGCCGGTATTGCCGGCGGTGCCCTCGACGATGGTGCCGCCGGGCTCCAGCGCGCCGCGCGCCACGGCGTCGCGGATGATGTAGAGCGCGGCGCGGTCCTTGACCGACTGGCCGGGGTTCATGAACTCGGCCTTGCCGTAGATCTCGCAGCCGGTCTCCTCGCTGACGCGGCGCAGCCGGATCAGCGGTGTATGTCCGACCGCGTCGGCCAGATCGCGTGCGATGCGCATGAGTGCCCCCTTCGAGAATGCGTTCCCTCTCATGTATCGCCGCACCTGCCCGACCTCAAGCGGTCGCGCGGGAAAGCGCGCACAGCAAGCGCCCGCGAGGAGACGCGCAGTCAGCAGGACCGCCGCCCGCTCTCAAGCTTAGGGTGGGGTTTCACCCCACCACCGGCGCGCCCGCTATCCGGCCCGCAAACGCTCGCGGTGGCGCGCCAACCAGTTGGCCAGGAACAAGAGCGGCAGGTCCTTCTGCTCCCCCGCATCGACCGCTTCGATGAACGCGGCCCAGGGTAGTTCGCGCACGCGAATATCCTCGTTCTCGCTGGCCAGCCCGCCGCCCTGCCCGCGCGCGGCGAAATCGGCCAGTCCGACGAAGCAATGCACGTATTCGCCCATCGACCCGGAGGAGGAATAGGCCCCGCCCGCAGGCTCCAGCCGGTCGATCTCGATCCCAGCCTCCTCGCGCGCCTCGCGCCGGGCCGCGGTCTCGGGGCTCTCGCCCGGGTCGATCAGACCGGCCACCGGCTCCCACAACCAGGGTGCGCGGTCGCCTGCCAGGAAGACCGGGGCGCGGAACTGCTGCACCAGCAGCACCGCGTCGCGCACCGGATCATAGGGCAGCACCACCGCCGCCGCCCCCACCATGAAGGCCGCGCGGGTGATCTCCGGGCCCATCGCCCCGTCGAACCGGCGATGGCACAGACGCACCTCCTGCGCGATGTGGAACCCGGCAAACGGCGTCTCCAGCCGGGCCACCGCCACATCACGGTCTGGGTCAAAAGCGGGATCGGCGGGCCGCTCGCGCGCCAGCACCCAGGCCTGGGCCCGCCGGCGGGTCGCGGGGGAGCGCGCGCCGACCCCCGCCGCGGGGGACCGCCCG
>DOIS01000284.1 GCA_003511785.1 Paracoccaceae bacterium | reverse complement strand
GCCGTCACCCGCAACCAGACGGTCGTTCCCTCCGCCTCCATCGAGGCGATCGTTCCCATCAAGAGCGAAGATCGTGTCGTCGTCCGCCGTGCCGGTCAACCCGGGAATGACGACGCCATCGTCGTGGCCTGGGGTTCCGATGATCCTGCTCATGTCGCGCCCTCCAATCCGTGTCGTTCAAGCCGAGGGGTTTCATTCTTGCAGGGTCAGGTCAACGCTTGTGAATTGCGATTAAGCAATGTGTTCAAAACCATTTTCCGGCCTCTCACTACTCGCCGCAGAGGGGTAAAACGGTCGCTCGCACAATCGATCGTCGGAACGGCACCCGCCTCCCGGCGCGGGGCGTTGAAGGCCGGTATCGGCGCCCCTCGATCCAATGGCTGGTCGGGGCAGGGCGCTCAGTCGCGGATCTCGTCGGGCGCGACACCCCAGAGATGCGCCTTCTCGGCCCAGCCGCGATAGCCGCCGGCGCTGATCCGGCACCAGTCCGGCCCACATTCGCCCAGCCGCGCGACGACGCCCAACTCGAAGGCGGCGACAACGGGGGTGCGGGGATCGGGCCGGGAATGAACCGGCATCATGTCCTTCTCGACCAGCACCGTGCGCACCCCCGACAAGAGCGCGTAATGCATCCAGCCGCCCGCGCCGTCGCGGTCGCGCACCCGGCGCCAATGCCCGTGTTCGGCGGTGATCTGGAGCGGGATGTCGGGGCGCACATAGACCCAGTCGATCCGGTGGGTCAGCGACGGGCCGCGCCGCACGTTGCCCTCGCGCGCCTTCATCGACACGAAGCGCGGCAGCGGCAGGTTGGTGACCGGCCCGCGGGCGACCTCTCCGGCGGAGACCCTGTGAGCCTCCGTCGTCTGCGCCATGGTCGGGGCGGCGGCGCCCCCGATACCCAGTGCCAACACCGCTGCCGCCGCCAGAACGCGGCGGCCCGAGATCGTGAACCTGCCCATCTGTCTCCTGTCCGCTCGACTGCCTCTTCCCGGTGGGCCGGGGTTTTTCTGGTGTTTCGGAGCCAGGGGTTCTTGTGACCCGCGCGCTCCTGCGCCACCATGCCACCACGCGCGCCGATTTGAAAAGCTGTGGAGGAGCGAGAGTGCCGAGAGAACGTCTGAGTGTTGTCGTAACGCGACGGTTGCCCGACGTCGTGGAAACCCGTCTGAGCGAACTGTTCCAGGTCCGCCTGCGCGAGGACGACACGCCGATGACCCGCGAGGAACTGGTCGCCGCCATGCGCGAGGCGGACGTGCTGGTGCCCACGATCACCGACACGATCGACGCCGGCGCGCTGGCGCAGGCCGGCGACCGGCTGAAACTGATCGCCAATTACGGCGCGGGGGTGGATCACATCGACGTGGCCACCGCGCGGCAGCGCGGCATCCTGGTGTCGAACACGCCCGGTGTGCTGACCGACGATACCGCCGACATGACCCTGGCCCTGATCCTGGCGGTGACCCGCCGCATCCCCGAGGGGCTGGCCCTGATGCAGTCGGGCGACTGGCAGGGCTGGGCGCCCACCGCGCTTCTGGGCGGTCGCCTGGCGGGCCGGCGGCTGGGCATTCTCGGCATGGGCCGGATCGGCCAGGCGGTGGCCCGGCGCGCGCAGGTCTTCGGGATGCAGGTGCATTACCACAACCGCCGCCGGCTGCGCGGCGAGATCGAGGACGCGCTCGAGGCCACCTATTGGGAAAGCCTCGACCAGATGGTGGCGCGGATGGACATCCTGTCGATCAACTGCCCCTCGACGCCCTCGACCTTCCACCTGATGAACGCGCGGCGGCTCAAGCTCTTGAAACCCAGCGCGGTGATCGTGAACACCTCGCGCGGCGAGGTTCTGGACGAGCACGCCCTGACCCGGATGCTGCGCGCGGGCGAGATCGCGGGGGCGGGGCTCGACGTCTACGAGCACGGCACCGACATCAATCCGCGCCTGCGCGAGTTGAAGAACGTGGTGCTCCTGCCGCATATGGGCTCGGCCACGGTCGAGGGCCGTGCCGAGATGGGCGAGAAGGTCATCATCAACATCAAGACATTCGAGGACGGCCATCGCCCGCCGGACCAGGTGGTGCCCGCCATGCTGTGATGCGGGTCTTTCTGGCGATCCCGCTGCCCGACGATCTGCGCGATGCCCTGGCGGCATTGCAGGACGATCTGCAAGCGGGCCGCGCGGTGCCCGAGGAGAACCTGCACCTGACGCTGGCCTTCCTGGACGAGCAGCCCGAGGAGGCGCTGGCGGCGCTGGACGACGAACTGTCGGCGTTGTCCGTTGCGCCCTTCGAGCTGGTGCCGCGCGGGCTGGGCGTATTCGGCGGCGGGCGGCCGCGCCTGCTCTATGCCGCGCTGGCGCCCTCGCCCGCGTTGGACGATCTGCACGCGCGCGTGTTGCGGGCGGTGCGGCGGGCAGGGATCGAGTTGCGTCGCGAACGTTTCGTGCCGCATGTGACGCTGGCCCGCTTCGGCGCGGGCGCGCGCGGGACCGACCTGGAGCGGGTGCAGCACTTCCTGGCCCGGCATATGGCCTGGGAGGGGCCGCCGCTGCCGGTGACGGGCTTCGGCCTCTATCACTCCCGTCTGGGGCCCGGCGCGGCGGTTTACGAAGAGCTGGCCACCTATCCTGAAAGCCGGGAGCCGGCGCTGGGTCGGGAGGAAGAGTAAAGCGGCCGTTGTGCGTTTATCGCACAACGGGTCGCATACCGCACGAGCCCCACCGGGCCGCCGGCCAACGCGCCGCACGCGCCACATCGACCGAGAGGAGACCGCCCATGTCCCACCTGTTCTCCGCCGCGCTCGTCTGCGTCGCGCTTGCCGCGCCGCTTTGCGCGCAACAGACCGCCGATGCCGTCGCCCCCGAGGCGGCCACCGCTCCGGCGGAGGTTCAGGTGCCCGAGGCGCTGCGCCCCGCGCAAGCGGCCAAGGACGCCGGGGACCCGGTCGAGGGGCGAGAGTGGATGATCGCCGCCGCCCACCCGCTGGCGGTCGAGGCGGGGGCCGAGGTGCTGGACGCGGGCGGCAGCGCCGCCGACGCGATGGTCGCGGCGCAGGCCGTGCTGGGCCTGGTCGAGCCGCAAAGCTCGGGGCTGGGCGGGGGCGCGTTCCTGTTGTGGTATGACGCCGGGACCGGCGAGGTGACCACGCTGGACGGGCGCGAGACCGCGCCGCTTGCGGCCACGCCCACGCTGTTCCAGGACGTCGGGGGCGAAACGCTGGGCTTCTTCGACGCGGTGGTGGGTGGTTTGTCGGTCGGCACGCCGGGCACGCCCGCGCTCATGGAAGAAGCGCATCGCCGCTGGGGGCGCACGCCCTGGCCCGCGCTTCTCGCGCCCGCCATCCGGCTGGCGGAAGAGGGATTCCCGGTCTCGCCGCGCCTGGCCGGGCTGGTCGCGCGGGATGCCGAGCGGCCGGGCCGCTTCCCGGCCACGGCCGCGTATTTCCTGCCCGGTGACGACCCGCTGCGGGCGGGCGAGACGCTGAAGAACCCGGCCTATGCGGAGACGCTGCGCACGCTGGCGGGGGAGG
>DOIS01000240.1:872-2513 GCA_003511785.1 Paracoccaceae bacterium | reverse complement strand
GTGGTCGATTTCTGGGCCGAGTGGTGTGGCCCCTGCAAGCAGATCGGCCCCGCCCTGGAAGAGCTGGCCAAGGAATACGAGGGGCGCGTCAAGATCGCCAAGGTGGACGTGGACAACAACCCCAACACGCCCGCCCAGATGGGCGTGCGCGGCATCCCGGCGCTCTTCATCTTCAAGGATGGCCAGGTCGTGTCGAACCGGGCCGGAGCCGCACCCAAGGCCGCGCTGCAAAGCTGGATCGACGAGTCGATCTGAGCGCCACGGCAACACTGCGAGACCAGTTTCAAAAAAGGGGCGCCTCTCGGGCGCCCTTTTCGCTGCGCGCGATCAGACCGGCCAGCCCGCCCGCCGGAACGCGGCGGCGATCTGCGCATCGGCCTCGGGCCGTCCCGCGTTGATCGACATGCGCTGCCAGAACCAGTGAAGATACCCGGCATAATCCGGGCGCATCCCGGGCGCCTCGGCCAACGCCCGCTCCGCCCCCAGATCGGCGACATTCGCCGCAATATGGTGAAAATCGATCCGCCCGAACAACACCGCGGGCTTGCCGAAGAAATAGCCGTTGAAGGCGGCGCTGGAATTCTGCGTGGCGACGTAGTCGCAGCCCGCAAGTGCCGCCTCCATGCCGCCGGTCTGGATACTCAGCCGGGGAGACTGCACGGCAAGTTCGTGTAGCGCGGCAAGTTCGGGGTGCGAGTACCGCTCCTTGGGATGCAGCGGAGCGACCACGGGGCGGGCGTCATGGGCCAGCACCGCGCGCAGCATGTCCAAAGGCGACATGGTCTGGAAGGACCGGTGCGTCAGCAGTTTTCCCTGTAGCGGCACATAGACGAATCCCTCGCGCCTCGCGGTTGCGGCGGCCTCACCGAACAGACGGTCTTGCCAGAAGGCGAAGAAACGGTCGGCGGCGCGGCGTGGCACGTCGTCCTCGGGAAAGGCACTTTGCGCCACGTGCCATTCCCACCGCTTCGCACTCGGCTCGATGGCCCAGAACGGGTAGTGATAGACCCGCCGGAATACCATCGCGCGCGGCCCCGTCGCACCCTCCATGTGGAACAGCGCATAGCCGCGCCGCGCGGGCGCTTTCAGCCGCTCGGCGGCGGTGTTCAGGCGATACTCGACCCGGTAGCCCACGGCCTCGACCACCGAGACGATCTTGCCGATGAAATTATGCTTCCCGGCGGCGGCGCTGTCGCGCAGGCCCTCTTCGAGATAGAGGCGCAGGAGGCGGGGTTCGGACATACGCGGCAGGCTAGCCCCGCGCCCGTGCCTGGGCAAGCGGCCCCGGTGCGGCCCTTGTGCCATGCGGGCGTGCGTTCCATATAGTCCGGGAACCAAGGAAAGGCACAGGCATGAGCACGCAGGACTTCCCCGGCTGGCACGGCACCACGATCATCGGCGTCAAGAAGGGCGGCCGCGTGGTGATCGCGGGCGACGGGCAGGTGTCGCTGGGCCAGACCGTCATCAAGGGCAGCGCACGCAAGGTCCGCCGCCTGTCGCCGGGCGGCTATGACGTTGTGGCGGGCTTTGCCGGATCCACCGCCGACGCCTTCACCCTGTTGGAACGTCTTGAGGCCAAGCTGGAGGCGACGCCGGGCCAGTTGATGCGGGCCAGCGTCGAACTGGCCAAGGACTGGCGCA
>DOIS01000240.1:0-541 GCA_003511785.1 Paracoccaceae bacterium | reverse complement strand
AGGACTGGCGCACCGACAAATACCTGCAAAAGCTTGAGGCGATGCTGATCGTTTCGGACGGCAAGGACATGTTCGTAATCACCGGTGCGGGCGATGTGCTCGAACCCGAGCATGACGTGGCCGCCATCGGCTCGGGCGGAAACTACGCCCTGGCCGCCGCCCGTGGCATGATGGAGAGCGACCGCGACGCCGAAGCGGTGGCGCGCGCCGCCATGGCGATCGCCGCCGATATCTGCGTATACACAAACGGGAATCTGACGGTGGAGACGATCGGAGGTTGAGGCGTCAAGCACGCTCGGCTTCCCGCTCGACCAAACCGCGCAGCAGGGCAAGCCGCCGCTCGGCGAAGGATCTGTCCAATGGCTCGGCCTGCTCCACCATGTCTACGAAGAATTTGCGATAATCGCCGCGCATCTCGCACCAGGCGAGAAGTTGGATACCGTGCGGCGGATGAACCAGCGCAAGCGGCAGAACGCTGCGCTGTGAAGACTGACCCTGCAAATCAGTGTAGTGGAACGCCACCGGCTGCGCTTCAGCCACC
>DOIS01000130.1:9759-10075 GCA_003511785.1 Paracoccaceae bacterium | reverse complement strand
TAGAAACCTCGGACAAACATGGCGCTTGCCGGATCCCCCCCAGAACCCAGACAGGAGGGCGCTTACAGGAATTCCGTGCGAAGGTCCAGTTTCAGGGGAAAAGCAAGCGGAAACTGCTTGAAACGCGGTTAAAACCGCGTGTTTTTTCCCTCTGCGCGCCCACCAGATGTTGTTTCAGGCAGGCTCGGTCTCCCCGATCTTGTGGCGGATGGCCAATTGTGCGGCAGCCAGTCGCGCCACCGGCACGCGGAAGGGCGAACAGGACACGTAGTCGAACCCGACCGCCCGGCAGAAGGCGATTGATTCGGGGTTGCCG
>DOIS01000130.1:0-9438 GCA_003511785.1 Paracoccaceae bacterium | reverse complement strand
CGGGGTTGCCGCCATGCTCGCCGCAGATCGACAGGGTGATGTCGGGCCGCTCGGCGCGGGCGCGTTCCGAGCCGAATTTCAGCAATTCACCCACCCCGTCGGTGTCGAGCACGTGGAACGGATCTTCGGGAAAGACGCCCTTCTGGACATAGGCCGACATGAACCGTCCCGCGTCGTCGCGCGACAGCCCGTAGGTCATCTGCGTGAGGTCGTTGGTGCCGAAGCTGAGGAAGGAGACATGCGGCGCGATCTCGCCCGCGCGCAGGGCCGCGCGCGGCGTCTCGACCATCACGCCGAAGCGGTAATCGAAGCTTTGGCGCCGCTCCGAGCGCACGGCGGCGGCCACCGCGTCGATGCGCGCCCTGACCAGTTCTACCTCGCGCCGGGCCGAGACCAGCGGGATCATGATCTCGGGCACCACGGGCTCGCCCTCGCGGCTGGCCTCCAGCGTCGCCTCGAAGATGGCGCGGGCCTGCATGTCGTAGATCTCGGGCACGGTCACACCGAGGCGCACGCCGCGCAGGCCCAGCATGGGGTTGTATTCGTCCATCGCCTCGATCCGGCGCGCCACGTCCGAGACCGGCAGGTTGAGCGCATCGGCCAGGTCGCGCTGGCCCGACTTGCTGGAGGGCAGGAACTCGTGCAGCGGCGGGTCGAACAGGCGGATGCAGACCGGCTGGCCTTCCATGATGCGGAACAGCTCGGTGAAATCGGCGCGCTGCATCGGCAGGAGCCGTTCCAGCACGGCGGCGCGGCCCTCGCTGGTCTCGGCAAAGATCATCTCGCGCATGACGGTCAGGCGGCCGGGCTCGAAGAACATGTGTTCGGTGCGGCACAGCCCGATCCCCTGGGCGTCGAAATTGCGCGCGGTCTGGGCATCGGCAGGGGTGTCGGCATTGGCGCGGATGCCGATGTCGCGCTCGGCGTCGGCCCAGGCCATGAAGGTCTGGAAACTGTCGTCGAGCGCCGCCTCGAGCATGGCGGGCTCGCCCGCGAGGATCTGGCCCGAACTGCCGTCCACGGTGAGGACGTCGCCCTCCCGGAACACCCGCCCATCGGGGGCGGTGAGTTGCTTCTTGCCGGTCTGGAAGCGCAGGCTAGAGGCGCCCACGATGCAGGGCAGTCCCAGCCCCCGCCCGATCACCGCCGCGTGGCTGGTCATGCCGCCGCGTTCGGTCAGTACCCCGGCGGCCGCGTGCATCCCGCGCACGTCCTCGGGCGCGGTCTCGCGGCGCACCAGGATGCAGGGCTCTCCACGCGCCTGGCTGGCCTGGGCGGCATTGGCCGTGAACACGATCCGCCCGGTCGCGGCCCCGGGGCTGGCGGCGATGCCGGAGGCCAGCACGTCGCGCTTCGCATCCGGGGCAACCTGGCGGTGCAGAAGCTCGCTCAGGCCGCGCGGGTCGATCCGCATCACCGCCTCCTGCGGCGAGATGATGCCGTCCTGCGCCAGCCCCACCGCGGCCCGCAGCGCGGCGCGCGACGAGCGCGGCACCCGCACCCCGTCGAGGATATGCACCGCGCCGCCCTGGATCACGAACTCGACCTGCATCTCCTCGCGCAGTTTCTCGCGCATCAAGGCGGCGTAGTCCTTGAGCCGGGCAAAGACCTCGGGCGCGGTCTCTTCCAGCGAGGGGCCGCGCGGGTCGCGTTCGAGATAGAGCGCCGCGCTCCCCGCCCCCAACGCCTCGCGCCCCTGGCTCTGGCTCTGGCTGAGATAGCGGCCGGTGATCTGGCGCTGGCCTGTCACCGGGTCGATCAGCTGCAACACGCCCGAGCCGCATTCGTCCTGGCCAAGGCCGGGGATCATCTCCTGCACCACGAGCCCCAGCCCCGCGTCGGCGGGCGCGCCCCTGGCCTGGCGCAGAAGCCGTGCCGTGGTCCCGTCCCAGGCCCGCGCCATGGATTGCAGCACGGCGGTCAATTGCTCGCCCCGGTCCTGGGGGAAGGGCTCCTCGGCCTCGCCCTCGTAGGCCGCGAGCGAGGCGCGCAGACCGGGCACGCCCTCGTCCTCGACCGCGTCGAACAGATCGGGATCGAGCCGGGCCACGTGCACCGCGTAGGATTGCACGAAGCGGCGGTAGAGCTCGGTCGCGGCCTCGCGCCCGATGCTGTCGCAGAGTGCCTTGTGGCGGGCGTCGTTCATGCCGATGTTGAGCACCGCCCCCGGCCCGCCCCAATCCGGGTCCTCCGAGGAGGGCCGCACGCAGAGAAGCGCGTCCGCGTCGAACTGGTCGAGGATCGCGGCAATGTCAGGCAGCCGCCCCTCGGCCAGCCGATGCACCGCGTCGAAGGAGAGCGCCACGGTGCGCGGCCCCGGCAGGTCCAGCCGAACCAGCCGTTGCAGGCACTTGGCCCGGCCGCCATGGGTGGCGGTGTCGAGCGGGGCATTGGGGGTGATGAGGGTGGTATGGGGATTATTCTGCACTGCGGCACCTCGCGTCGGGAGGCAGCATAGACCCCGCACGTCCCGGCGCAAGGGGCAAGCGCCACGGCAAGCGCTCGCGCCGTCTGTCCGGCCGGGACACCGGAGTTTTTGAAAAACTCCGGTCGTCTTCTTTCAAAGAAAACGGGGCCGTCGTGTCAGCCGTCGAGCCGCGCCAGATCGGCCACCTGGGTGCAGACCCGGCGGATCTCGCTCAGCAGGTTCAGACGGTTGCGGCGCAGCACATCGTTCTCGGCGTTGACCTGCACCTCTTCGAAGAAGGCGTCGATGGGCGCGCGCAGACCCGCCGTCTCGGACATGGCGGCCGTGAAATCCTCGGCCTCCAGCGCGGTTTTGATGCGCGGCTCGGCCGCCTCCAGCGCGGCGAAGAGGGCCTTCTCGCTTTCGGCCTCGGCATATTTCGCATCGGCGCCGAAGGAGTATTCCACCCCGTCCTTCGCCTCGGCCTGGGACAGGATGTTGTTGGCGCGCTTGAAGCCCTGCACCAGGTTCTCGCCATCCTCGGTGCCCAGCACCTTCTGGAGCGCGCGGGCGCGCTTGACCAGGCGGTTGAGATCGTCGCTGCCCGGCCGCGCGATGCAGGCGTCGATCACGTCATGGCGCAGCCCCTGGTCGCGCAGGAAGACCTTGAGCCGGCCGTGGAAGAAGGCGAGGAGGTCCTCGGCCAGCACCAGCGCGCATTCGGCCTCGACCCGCTCGTCGGACAGGTCGGGCACGGCGCTGCCCTCCGGCGCGACGGCGACCATCGCGGCCCGGTTGGCCCTGATCGGGGCCAGCAGCCCCTGCACCAATTCCAGTTTCAACCCGTTCTCCAGCACCAGCCGGATCACCCCCAGCGCCGCCCGGCGCAGGGCGAAGGGATCCTTGGAGCCGGTGGGCTTCTCGTCGATGGCCCAGAACCCGGTGAGCAGATCGAGCTTGTCAGCCAGCGCCACGGCCACCGAGACTGGCGCGGTGGGCACATCGTCCGAGGGCCCCAGCGGCGCGTAATGCTCCTCCGCCGCCGACGCGACTGCCTGGCTCTCTCCCGCCGCCTCAAGGTAGTAGCGGCCCATCAGCCCCTGCAACTCGGGGAATTCATACACCATTTCCGAGCCGAGATCGGCCTTGCACAGCTCGGCCGCGCGCCGCGCCTCCTCCGGGTCGGCCCCCACCAGGGGCGCGATCTCGGCGGCCAGCGCGGCGATGCGGCGCACCCGGTCGCCCTGGCTGCCCAGTTGCTGCTGGAAGGTGACGTTTTCCAGCGCGCCGGTCCAGGTGCCCAGGTCGGATCTGGCGATACGCAGGTCGTTTTCCCAGAAGAACTTGGCATCGGCCAGACGCGCGGCCAGCACCTTCTGGTTGCCGGCGAGGATCGTCGCGCCGTCATCGGCGGTCTCGATATTCGCCACGGTGACGAAGCGCGTGATCTGGCCGGATTTCGGGTCGCGCACCGAGAAGAATTTCTGATGCTCTTTCATGGAGGTCTGCAACACTTCCGCCGGCAGGTCGAGGAACTCGGCCCCGATCTCGCCCATCAGGGTGACCGGCCATTCCACCAGCCCCGCCACCTCGGAGAGCAGCCCCTCGTCGGCCACCAGCTCGAGGCCGGAGGCGAAGGCCAGGCTTTCGGCATCGGCGCGGATATGGTCGGCGCGCTCCTGCGGCAACAGCATCACGCGCGCCCGTTTCAGCCGCGCCTCGTAATCCTCGAAGGACGCGACCGCGAACGGCTCGGGTGCCATGAACCGGTGCCCGCGCGTCATGTCGCCCGCGCGGATGCCGTCGATCTCGAAGGGAACCACCTGCGCGCCGCCCTCGTCTGTGAGGATGCACAGGATCGACTGCAAGGGCCGCACCCAGCGCAAGCTGCCCGCGCCCCAGCGCATCGACTTGGGCCAGGGGAAAGCGCGGATCACCCCCTCCAGCACCTCGGCCACGATCTCGGCCGCCGGACGGCCCGGTTTCTCGATGGTGGCAAACAGCACCGGCCCCTTGGGCGTCTCGCGCGTCTCGAGGTCCTCGCGCGCCACGCCGGCGCCGCGCAGGAAGCCCTCGATCGCCTTTTCCGGCGCATCCGCCTTGGGGCCCTTGCGCTCTTCGCGCAGGGTCGGGCTCTCGGCCAGCAGCCCGTGCACGGTCAGGGTCAGCCGGCGCGGGGTCGAGAAGGCCTCGGCGCTTGCATAGGTCAGCCCCGCCTCGACCAGCCCGTCGGTCATCCGCTTCTTGAGATCCTGCGCCGCACGGGTCTGCATCCGGGCGGGGATTTCCTCGGAGAAGAGTTCGATCAACAGGTCGGGCATGGTCTCACCAATACATGCGCCCGCGCAAGGCGGCGCGGGCGGTTTCGTTGCAGCGGTGATTAAAGGCCCGGGGGCCGGGGTGCAAGCGGCGAGGCTAGCTTGTGGCCTGCCGGATCTTGCCCTCGGCCTCGAGCTTGGCATGGCGCGCCAGGCTCATCACGTCCGATCCGGCCCGGCGCGGCACGATTCGATAGATGGCCTCGACCACGTTCTCCACGGCGAACCCGATCAGGCCCAGCGCGATCACGCCCGGCAGGATGCGCCCGAAGGGGGCCGAGCGGATCTCGTGCAGCGCGGCGCCCAGCCCGCCTGCCTCGCTGGCGTCCGTGGTCATCGCGGCATAGCAGATCATCACGCCCACGATGCCCACCACGACACCCTCGGCGATGAAGCCGAAGCGCATCACCGGGTCGAGCTTCTGCGTGGTGGGGGTGACGCGGATGTTCGCCTTGTACTTCTCGGCGATGCCCTTGCAGGCGTAGTAGATGCCCGCGCCGATGGTGGCGAGCCCGACCAGACCCACCAGCAACGGCCCGTACGGCATGGACATGAGCTGCGCCGTGGCGCTCTGCGTGCCGCCACCCTGCCCGCTCTGGTCGCCCATCGCGGTGGCCGCGACCGAGACGCCGATGGCGCCGTGCACCAGACCGGTGACGACCAGCGCGGCGCGGGCGAACCTGCCCTTGGCGCCGCCGCCGTAATCCTCGAGATCCATGGCCGCGTCGATCAGCCGCCAGACCATGTAGGCCCAGAGCCCCACCGCGATGGCCCAGAGCGCGGCCACGCCCCAGGGCTGGCCGCGCAGATCGGCCAGCGCGTTGGTGGTGCCCTGCGCCGAGCCGCCCTGGATGGCGGCCATGAGGGCAAGGACACCGACCACGGCATAGACGGCGCCGCGCGCGGCATAGCCGGCGCGCATGACGGGAACGACCCAGGCGGGGGCTTTGTCGGACATAGCCGATACTCCCTTCTCGGGAGGATCAGCGCATCAGACCCGATTTTGTTCCCTTGAGACGGTGCGCGGCCTGGGCGCCGGTCACTCGCGGGGCGGGCATTCCTCGCCCACGGGGGTGCCGTCATAGGCCTTGCGGCCGCAATCGTTCAACTCGTGCCAGGCCCAGCCGCGCCCGTCCGAAGCGATGCCCACGACCCGGTCCACGCCATAGGCGATGTTCTTCTCGGCCAGATAGACGTCGAGTTCCCCGGCCTCGATCGCGGCGCCCAGCGCCTCGGCGTCGAAACAGTCGAACCAACCAGGCGCGACGCGCGGCTCGCCGCTCTCCAGACGGGTGAACCGGGCCAGTTCGTCGGCACCGAGCGGCGTGGTGAAGCAGGCCCGGTAGCGGATCGGCGAACTGTCGGCGTCGATGGCGCGGAAATCGGCATAGGGGATCGGCTGCGGCGCCTCGGCCCCTTCGGGCACCAGTGCCACGTCCTGGCCGGGGCGCGGCGTGACCTCGTAGTAATAGCCGTAGACCTGGAGATAATAGATCGCCGCCCCCGCGATCAGGCCACAGGCGACGATGAACCCGGCGACGATCTTGCCGTTCATGGGAGTTCCCTTCGTGATGCTGCGCGACAGATGGCGCGGCGGGCGCGAATGTCGAGCGCCCGGCCTCAGCCCGCCGCCTGCCCGCCCGCCTCGGTGCGCACGAAAGCGTCGGCGCATTGCTTGGCCAGGGACCGCACCCGGCCGATATAGCCTTGGCGCTCGGTGACCGAGATCACCCCGCGCGCGTCCAGCAGGTTGAAGATATGCGACGCCTTGATGCACTGGTCATAGGCAGGGTGCGCCATGACGATGCGCTTGCCGGTCTTGGGGTCGGTGTCGGGCTGCGCCAGGATCGCGGCGCATTCCTCCTCGGCCTCCTCGAAATGGCGAAACAGCATCTCTGTATTGGCGGTATCGAAATTCCAGCGCGCGTATTCCTCCTCGGTCTGTCGGAACACGTCGCCATAGCTGAGCGGGATCGGCGCGTCGGGGTCGTTGAAGGGCATGTCCATCACATGCTCGATGCCCAGCACATACATGGCCAGCCGCTCCAGCCCGTAGGTCAGCTCGCCCGAGACCGGGGCGCAATCATGCCCGCCGACCTGCTGGAAATAGGTGAACTGGCTGACTTCCATACCGTCGCACCAGACCTCCCAGCCCAGCCCCCAGGCGCCGAGCGTGGGGCTTTCCCAATCGTCCTCGACGAAGCGGATGTCGTGCAGGGCCATGTCGATTCCGATGGCTTCCAGCGAGCCGAGATAGAGGTCCTGCAAGTCCGGCGGGCTGGGTTTGATGAGCACCTGGAACTGGTAATAGTGCTGAAGGCGGTTGGGGTTCTCGCCATAGCGCCCGTCGGTGGGCCGGCGCGACGGCTGCACGTAGGCCGCGGCCCAGGGCGTGGTCCCGAGGCTGCGCAACGTGGTGGCCGGGTGGAAGGTGCCGGCGCCCACCTCCATGTCATAGGGTTGCAAAATGGCGCAGCCCTTGGCCGCCCAATAGGTCTGCAACCGCAGGATCACCTCCTGGAAGGAGCGCGGGGGGGCGGGCCGGTCGGTCATGCTGGTGGTCCTCTGCTCGGGCGGGGCTTGCGTCGGCGCCTTTCCTATGCGCGCGGCCGGGCGGGGTCAACGGCGCGAACCGGGCCCGCGCCGCCGGCCGGGGCGGGGCCAAGATTTTTGGAAGACCTTTGCGCTCTTCCCGCGCGCCGCGCCCCGGGGGGGGAGGGCGCGGGTGGGCAAAACCGCAACCCTCGATGCATCATTCCGCGAAACCGCATGGCCTTCAGGGCCGCTTCCTGCTTATCTGGCGCAAATCGTGTTCGCCATTTCGAGGTCCAAGAGCCCCCATGAGACTGTGGTTTCTATCTTTCCTGTTCGCCACCCTGTTCGCCGCCCCGTTCGCCACAGCCCAGCAGGGGGCCGAAGAAGCCGTCTGGGTCCAGATCGAGGCGCATCCCAGCCTCACGACCGCCCAGGACCGCGCCCGCGCCTATGCCGGCGGGCTGGAGGACGTGAACGGTTTCTCACTGGGCGGAAACTGGTATGGCATCGCGCTTGGCCCCTACACGCGCGCCGAAGCCGAGGACCGGCTGCGCCAATTGCGCGCGGCGGGACGGATCCCGCGCGACAGCTATATCTCGACCTCGAACGGTCTGGGCCGCAGGTTCTGGCCCGCGGGCACAAGTGCCGACCCGGCGCAGACCGTGTCCGCGCCCGCCGAAGCGACGCCCGCCGCCGCCCCGGAGCCGGTGGACGAGACCCCGGCCGAGGCCCGGCGCAGCGAACGCGCGCTGACCGGCGACGAGCGCCGCGCGCTTCAGATCGCCATGCAGGCGCAGGGGTTCTACGACGCCGGGATCGACGGCGCCTTCGGCCCCGGCACGCGCCGCGGCATGGCCGCCTGGCAAGAGGCCCAGGGCTATGAGGCGACAGGCATCCTGACCACGCGCCAGCGCCGCGAGCTGCTGGCCCAGTACAACGCCCCGCTGACCAGCGTCGGCATGGCGATGATGGCCGACCCGGAGGCGGGCATCGAGCTGATGATGCCGATGGACGAGGTCCGCTTCTCGCGCTACGAGCCGCCGTTTGCCCATTACACCAGCGACGGGCCGCTCGGCGTGCGGGTGATCCTGATCAGCCAGCCGGGCAACGCGGCCACGCTGTTCGGGCTCTACGACATCCTGCAAACGCTGGAGGTGGTGCCGCTGGAGGGGCCGCGCGCACGCGACGACGATAGCTTCACCATCGAGGGTCGGGACTCCGAGATCGTGACCCACGCCCAGGCCAGTTTGCGGGGCGGGCAGGTCAAGGGCTTCATGCTGGTCTGGCCCACCGGCGACGAGCAGCGCCGCCAGCGCATCCTGACCGAGATGCAGAACAGCTTCACCCGGCTGGACGGCGTACTGGACCCGGCCGCCGGTGCGGATGCGCGCCAGACCATCGACCTGGTCTCGGGGCTCAAGCTGCGCACGCCGCGCCTGTCGCGCTCGGGCTTCTTCACTGACGGGACCGGCACCGTGGTCACCACCACCGAGGCGGTCGAGGGCTGCGCGCGGATCACGCTCGACCATGACTACCAGGCCGAAATCCTGACCAGCGACGCGGGCCTGGGCGTGGCCGTGCTGCGCCCGGTTCAGCGTCTGGCGCCGATGGAGGTCGCGCGGCTGGCCAACCAGAGCCCGCGGCTCGGTGCCGAACTGGCGGTCTCGGGCTTTTCTTACGAGGGCCGGCTGGGCGCTCCCACGCTGACCTTCGGCGCGTTGGCCGAGTTGCAGGGGCTGGAGGGCGAGGCCGAGCTGTCACGCCTAGCGCTCGAGGCGCTGGCGGGCGATGCGGGCGGACCGGTGATGGGCACCGACGGCACCGTGCTGGGCATGTTGCTGCCGCGCGTCACGGGCAACCGCGCCCTGCCCGCCGATGTCAGCTTTGCCGCCGACGCCTCGGAGATCCGCGCGCTTCTCGACAGTGCCGGGCGCCCATCGGCCACGCCGGCCGCCGCCGGTGACGGCGCGCCGCTGTCGCCCGATGCGCTGGCGCGCCGGGCGCAGGGCATGACCGTTCTGGTGAGCTGCTGGGACTGAGCGATACCGCCCGGGGCCGGCCCCCAGCCGTTCCGCTTCATATGGTCTGCTTGGCCGAAGTCAGGAAAAACGAGGGCAGCGCCCGCCCCCCAGGCGGGCGGGCGCTGCCCAGCGTAAACGCCGGGCGGACCGCTTGTTC
>DOIS01000129.1 GCA_003511785.1 Paracoccaceae bacterium | reverse complement strand
TCGCCGGGCCTGTCGCAAAGATCGGTCATGCGGCGTCCTCCGCCCGGCGCCAGACCGGGAACGGGTCGGGATAGTCGGGCAGACTGTCCGGGCCGCTGGTCGCGGTCGCGGGGACCAGGCACGCATCCAGCCGGGCCTTCAACGCGGGCCAGTCGATCCCCGCGCCGATGAAGACCAGTTCCTGCCGCCGGTCGCCCCAGGGCTCCTGCCAGTGCTGTTGCATGTAGGCGCGGGCGCTGTCGTGGTCGGACCATCGGTCCTTCGGCACCGAGGCCCACCAGGTGCCCAGCGGCTTGATGCTGGAGAGCGCGCCGGCAAGCGAGAACTCGGCCACCCAGCCGGGCCGCGTGGCGATCCAGAAATGGCCCTTGGCGCGGATCACGCCGGGCAACGCCCCGTTCAGAACGGCCAGGATCTTCTCGGGGATGAACGGCAACCGCGCCCGATAGACGAAGGAGGCAACCCCGTATTCCTCGGTCTCGGGGGTGTGCTCGGCAAAGCCGTAAAGCTCCTTGGCCCACATCGGGTGTTCATGCGCGCGCTCGAAGTCGAACAGGCCGGTGTCGAGGATCGCGGCGGCCTTCACGTCGGAATGGTCGGTCGCGATGATGCGCGCATCGGCGTTCAGGCTGCGGATGATCTTGCGGGCGGCGTCGCTGCGCTCGGGCCCCGCATCCGAGACCTTGTTGAGGATGACGACATCGGCAAATTCGATCTGGTCGGTGAGCAGGTGAACCATCGTGCGGTCGTCCTCGTCGCCCAGGGTCTCGCCCCGGTCATGCAGGAAATCGTGGGAGGAAAAATCCTCGAGCAGGTTGACCGCATCGACTACCGTCACCATCGTGTCGAGGCGCGCGACATCCGACAGGCTTTGCCCGTTCTCGTCACGGAAATCGAAGGTCGCCGCGACCGGCAACGGTTCCGAGATGCCCGTGGACTCGATCAGCAGATAGTCGAAGCGGCTCTCGGCGGCCAGGCGGCGCACCTCGTCCAGGAGATCGTCGCGCAAGGTGCAGCAGATGCAGCCATTGGACATTTCGACCAGCGTCTCGTCGGTGCGGCTCAACTCGGTATCGGCGCGCACCAGGTCGGCGTCGATGTTGACCTCGCTCATGTCGTTGACGATGACCGCGACGCGGCGCCCCTCGCGGTTGTTCAGAACGCGGTTCAGCAGGGTCGTTTTGCCGGCGCCGAGAAAGCCGGACAGGACGGTGACGGGAAGGCGGGTGTCTTTCATGGTCTGGCCCCGATGCAGTTTTGGGGGACAGGGGAACCGGGTGGTCGGGGACGGCCCGAACCGGCACCCCTGAGCTCGGCGGTGCTGCGGCCCCACCCAGCTTGTTGCAAAGCCACCGTGGTTCCGGCGAAAAGGGATTGGATCGCGATGGCGGCGTGCATGGGTCCGGCCCGGCTCCGTATTCACTCGCGAAAGGTAACTAACGAAGTTACTGGATATCCGCAACTGCGATTGTTACGTGATGTGCCGGGAAGGAGCCCAATGCGATGAAACGAAACAGCCGATTGTCGCTTGCCTTGCACACCCTCGGCCACATGGCGGGAGAACCCGAGCGCATGAGGAAATCCGCCGACATCGCGGCCCATGCGGGCACCAATCCGGTGGTCGTGCGCCGGGTGCTCGGCCGGCTTCGCGAAGCGGGGCTTCTGGTGGCCGAGAAGGGCCATGCGGGCGGCTGGCGTCTGGCCCGACCGCCGCGCGAGATCACGCTGGCGGATGTCTATCTCGCCCTGAACGAGCGCCTCGTGCCGGTCGATGAGCCGCCCGAGCCGCATGGGTGTGCGGTGGAGGAGGCGCTGCACGATCGCGTGGCAACGCTCATGGACGAGATCGAGCAGACCCTGGTCAGCCGTCTGTCGGAAACGACGATTGCCGAGATAAGAACGCCGGCGGGATGAGGGATCGGCGGGGAGGCGCAACGCGGGCCTTTCCCGACGCGATCCGATATGATCTGACGCGGGACAAGGCGGGCAAATGGCGGCGGCGCCGCGACGGGGGCACGCGGGGAGGGCAGGGCACATGGAGGAGCTGTGGCAGGGGCTGACAGGCGCGGTCTGGCTGGTGGTGACGCTCGATCCCGACCTGGTCGAGATCGCGCTGCGCTCGCTCCAGGTGACGCTCTCGGCGCTGCTGATCGCCTCGGCCATCGCCCTGCCGCTGGCGGCGGTGCTGACGGTGCAGCGGTTCCGCTTTCGCCGCGCGGTGGTGGCGACGCTGAACGCGCTGATGGGGCTGCCGCCGGTGGTCGTGGGGCTGGTCGTTTACATCCTGCTGTCGCGCAGCGGTCCCTTGGGCGTGCTGGGCCTGCTGTTCACGCCCTGGGCGATGATCCTGGCGCAGGTCATCATCATCGTGCCGCTGATCGCGTCGATCGCGCACCAGTCGCTGCGCGAGCTGTGGTCGGACTGCCACGACCTCTGCTGATCTCGCTCAACGCGACCAAGGCGCAGCGGATGCGCGCCTTGATCTGGGACGGGCGGCGGGCGCTCTTGACCGCCGCGCTGGCAGGTTTCGGCCGCGCCATCGGCGAGGTCGGCGCGATCATGATCGTGGGGGGCAATATCGAGCATGTCACGCGGGTGCTGACCACCGCCATCGTGCTGGAGACCAGCAAGGGCGCTTTCGCCCTGGCACTGGCCCTGGGGATCGTGCTGATCGCCCTGGCGATGGCGGTCAATTTCGCCATGCACATCCTGTGGCAGACCGAACGGGAGGGACGGTGGTGAGCGCGATCCTGCCCCTTGAGGCGGTCGGCCTCACCTTGCGCAAGCGCGGCCAGCGGCTGGTCGGGCCGGTCGACCTGCGACTGGAGGCGGGCGGGATAACCGTGCTCATCGGCCCCAACGGCGCCGGCAAGACCA
>DOIS01000021.1 GCA_003511785.1 Paracoccaceae bacterium | reverse complement strand
ATGGGTCCTGACCCTAGGTGGCAATGACCAGATCATCGGCGGCGAAGGCAATGACACGCTGCTTGGCGGCGAGGGCGATGACAGGGTCGTCGGCAACCAGGGGCATGACCGGCTTGCAGGCGGCGCCGGCGCGGACACGCTCAACGGAGGCGAGGGCGAGGACATTCTGCGCGGCGGCACGGAGGGCGACCTGCTTCGTGGCGGGCGGGGCGACGACCGGATGTTCGGCAATGACGGCGACGACACGATGCGCGGCGATGCCGGTGACGACATCATGCAGGGCAACAAGGGCGATGACGAGATGCGCGGCAATGGCGGCGACGACCGCGTCATGGGCGGCGAAGGCAATGACCTGCTTCTCGGAGACATCGGCAACGATACGCTCGACGGCAACGCCGACAACGACACGCTGGAAGGCGGCTTCGGGCAGGACTTGCTGCGCGGTGCCCAGGGCGACGACCGGCTGGATGGCGGAGCGGATCAGGACCTGATGTATGGCGGTTCAGGCAACGATACGCTCGAGGGCGGCCACGGGCGCGATTCGATTTTCGGCGGGTTCGACGACGATCAACTGCGCGGCAACGGCCAGGACGACCTGATGCGCGGCGGGCTGGGCAACGACCGGCTGTCGGGCGGCACCGGCGAGGACGACATGGACGGCGGCGGCGACGACGTGTTGTTCGGACAGAATGGGTTCGACACCTTGTCGGGCGGTATGGGCGCTGACAGCCTGCATGGCGGTGCCGGCACCGATACGCTGGACGGCGGCGCCGGCAACGACACGCTGAACGGTGCGATGGATGACGATGTGCTCACCGGCGGGGGCGGCGCGGATGTCTTCGTCTTCGAGGCCGGCAGCGGCGCCGACACGATCACCGATTTCGAGGATGGGGTTGACCTGATCGACGTCTCGGGATGGGATCCGCTGGTCGTCGGTCTTGTCGAAGACCCGGGGTTCAGCGTGACCATCGCCTCCGGCGGAACCTACACAATCGTATTGGGCGGCGACTCGCTGCGGATCGAGAACAACTCGGCCAGCTCCATCACCTTCACGGCGGATGACTTCATCTGATCGCGAAACCAGTTGAACGACGAAGGCCCGCCCTCGGGGCGGGCCTTCTTTCGCGGGCCTCCGGCAGTATCGCCGTGCGTCCGTCACCCGGCCCCATCATCCAGCATTTGGCGGAACTCGCGCCACTCCCGCGCGCTGAGCCCAGAGGTTTCCTGCGTCACCTCCTCGCCTTTCAGCATCCGGCGCAGGCAGTCCAGCATCTGCGCCGACAGCGACACCGCGCCCAGCCGGTAATCCTCGAACGCCTTGTAGGCGAAGGGCACCCAGTCGGCGACGATGCGGCAGATCTCCTCGGCATAGACGCGGATCTCGTATTGCGCATGGCTGTCGGCACGCAGACGCAGGAAGTGGAACAGGTTGTGCAGGTCCACCTTCCAATACCATTGGGTATAGACATTCGCCGGCAGGTTCATGCGCGCCAGTTCGCGGGCGAGCCCGATCCCGTCCGCGTCGATCAGTTCCTGGTAATGGTCGTAGCAGCGCGTCGCATCGCCCTTGAGAACCTCCAGTACGCGCGCGGCCGCCTCCCCCTCCAGCAGGTCGCCGCGGCCCTGGTTGTTGATCGCCGATTGCGCTGCCACGTTCTCGGGCGCGGGGATGTAGAACTCGCGATCGAGGATCGAATAGCGCGCGGAATACTCGTTCACGTTGGCGGTGCGGTGGCGGATCCATTGCCGGGCCACGAAGACCGGCAGTTTCACATGCAGCTTGATCTCGCACATCTCGAAAGGCGTCGAGTGCCAGTGCCGCATCAGGTAGCGGATCAGCCCCTCGTCGTTCTGCACCGATTTGGTGCCCTTGCCATAGCTGACCCGCGCCGCCTGGCAGATCGCGGCGTCGTCGCCCATGTAGTCGACGACGCGGACAAAGCCATGGTCCAACACCGGATAGGCGGTATAGAGGTGCTCCTCCAGCCCCGGCGCCACCGTGCGCAATGTCTGGCCCGGTGCGGCGCGCTGGGCCTCGATCTCGGCCTGCTGGTCTGGCGAAAGCGGCATGGGCGGGTCCTCGTGCTGGCAGAATCTCTTGAGGCCCCGACTATATCTTGAGGATTGCCCGGCGTGAACAGCGATATGCGGGTCGCAGAATGGCCACGCGTCGATGCAGGCGCGGAGAATTCCGTTGACTTTCGCCCGCCCCGCCCCGAGTCTGGCGCAAAACCTGTATAAAAACAAAGGTTGAGGCAGATGAAGCGGTTTATGCTTGGTGTCGCGGCGCTGGCCGTGATGTCGGCGTGCAGTGGCGGCAACCCGTTTGTGGCCGGGGACGGCGACGGCGACGGCACGACCCCTCCCGGGGTCACCATCCCCGAAGCCGTGGCCGGCGACATGGAGGCGTTCGTCTATGATCCCGCCTCCAACACCCTGACCATTTCCGGCGTGACCCTGGACGACACCCCGTTCACCGCCGTTTACGACCGGCGCCCCGCGCTCGACCGTCCCGGCTATCGGGCTTACAGCGCGCAGGATGGTTCGCTCGGGCGGCACACCACCGCCTATGTGCAGGAGATCGACGGCGTGGCCGGCGCGGTGGCGATGTCCGGCGGGCAGTTCGGGCACCATTTCGGCGGCGCCTCCTATGGGCGCGATGGCGATTTCGACCCGCCCGACACCACGGTGGCCGGGGGGCTGGTGCATTACGCCGGGAACTATATCGGGATGCTGAACGTCGCGGGCGATGGCGGCGATCTTCTGCCCGTCGATCCCGGCACCCCGCCCGAAGTGCGCCCGAGACAGGCCACCGAGGTGACGGGCAGCATCTTCATCACCGCCGATTTCGCCGACATGTCGGTGGACGGCGTGGTCTATGACCGGCTGGCACGGGACGCCGGCCTGGCGTTCGAGGATCTCGAGATCGCCCCGGGGGAGATCGCCGAGGATGGCAGTTTCTCGGGCGACGTGACCCAGGATAACGGCGCCAGCGACCGCGGCGATTACGGCGGGATCTTCGGAGGCAGGGACGCCTCGGCCGTGGCCGGCGCGCTCTTCGTCGAGGGCCATGTGACCGGCGTGGACAATATCGAGGAACATGGCCTCTTCGTGCTTGGACAATGCGGAACGCCCGGTGCCGACCCGGTCTGCACGCAACCCCATCCGTAGCGCGCTGGCGGTCGTCGCGCTGACGGCATCGCTGGCCGGGCCGGTGCTGGCCGACGAGGCGCCGGGCGTGACGCTGGACCTGGCCCAGGCCCGGGTGCTGGCGGTGCACGCCCTGCGCGAAGGCCGCCCCGAGCTGGCCATGGGGGTGGCCGGCGGGCTGCTCAAGGCCGACCCGGAGGACCCCCTGGCGCATCACGTGCTGGCCGGCGCCAATGCCCGGCTGGACCGGCCCGGCGCGGCGCACAAGTCCGCCGCGCGGGCCTATCGCTTCTCCGAGCCGGGATTGGATCGGTTCCGCAGCGCCCAGATGGCCGCCCGCATGGCCCTGGCCCAGGATCGGCCCACCACCGCGCAGTTCTGGCTGCGCCGCAGCGCGCTGCACGCCCCCGACGCGCGCGCGGCCGAGGTGGTGGCGCGCGACTACCGCGCGCTGCGGCGGATCAACCCCTGGTCCTTCCGGCTGCGGCTGGACCTGCGCCCGTCGAGCAACGTCAACAAGGGCTCGGACACCGCGTTGCAGATCATCGACGGCATTCCGGTGACCGGGGTGCTCAGCGGCGCGGCCCAGGCACTCTCGGGCGTGATCGGCTCGGTCGACCTGTCCTCCGCCTATCGGCTGCGGCAGAACAAGGTGAGCGAGACGCGGGCTTCGGGGCGGCTCTATGTGCAGCGGGTGGCGCTGTCCTCCTCGGCGCAGGCCACCGCACCCAGCGCGGAGAACGGCGATTTCGCCTCGACCTTCGCCGAGGTGTCGCTACGCCACAGCTGGCTTGTGGGGGGCGCGCCGGGGCGCGGGACGATGTCGCTGGGCGCCACGCTGGGCGAAAGCTGGTACGGCGGGGGGGGCGGGTTTGGCTTCGGGCGCATCGAGGCGGCGCGCAAATGGCGGCTGGGCGGGGCGGGCTATCTGCGGCTCGACGGGTTGGCCGAGCGGCGTTTCCGGGCACGGTTCGCGGCCAATGATGTCCACGTCCTGGGCATTGGCGCGGAATGGGGGCGTGAGCTCGCCAACGGCGACCGGCTGAGCCTGCGCGCGGCCTGGCGCGACACCGGCGCCGAGCGCGCCAACGGCACCTTCACCGCGGCCTCGCTGCGCGCCAGCTATGCGCCCGACCAGGCGTTGGGGCCGGTGCAGATCAGCGCCGGGCTGACCCTGGGACATGCCGACTACCCGGCGTTCCGGTCGGGCCTGTTCTGGGTGCCGGGCGGACGGCAGGACCGCTCGGTTTACGGCGACCTCAACCTGTTCTTCCACGAGATGGATTATGCCGGTTTCGCGCCCATGCTGCGCCTACGCGCGGGCCGCAAGCACAGCAATGACAGCCGCTTCGAGATGCGCGAGGTTTCGGTCTCGCTGGGCATCGAATCGGTGTTCTAAAGCGTGTCGCGTTTGACCGGAATCGGGCAGTCACCGGACGGGGCGAGGCAGCGTTTTCAACGAACAACGCGTTCGTCCCGACCGGTGAATTCAATTCAATGCGACATGCTCTGAGCGACGCCGCGCCACCCTCGTGCCCGATCACAACGGCCAGATGAACGGGATGATCGCCGAGGCCAGCAGCCCGGTGGTGAGGTTCAGCGGAATCCCCACCCGCAGGAAATCGGTGAAGCGATAGCCGCCCGGCCCATAGACCAGCATGTTGGTCTGATAGCCGATCGGCGTCGCGAAAGAGGCCGAGGCCGCCACCATCACCGCCACCACCAGCGGGCGCGCGTCGATCCCCATCTCCTGAGCCAGGCCGATGGCGATGGGGGTGACCACCACCGCCACCGCGTTGTTCGACACCAACTCGGTCAGGATAGAGGTCAGCAGATAGATCGCCCAGACCACCATGAAGGGCGGCAGCATCCCCAGCCCCGGCGCGATCGCCTCGACGATCAGCCGCACCGCGCCCGACGTCTCGAGCGCGGCGCCGATGGCCAGCATCGCGAATATCAGCGCCAGCAAGCGGCCGTCGATGAAGGTGAACGCCTCGTCCGCGTCGATGCAGCGCGTCACCAGCACCAGCGCCACGGCGATCACCGACAGCATCAGGATCGGTGCCACCCCCAGCGCGGCCAGGGCCACGATACCCAGCAGCGCGCCGATGGCGATGGGCGCGTGACCCCGGCGAAAGGCACGGCCCGAAGGGTGGCTGACATCGACCATGTCCATCTCGTCGGCCAGGCGCTGAATATCCGCCGGTGCGCCCTCCAGCAGCAGCGTATCGCCCACGCGCACGACCAGCTCGTCGAGCTGGCGACCGATGTTCTGGTTGCGCCGGTGCACGGCCAGCACATAGACCCCATAGCGCCGCCGCAGCCGCATGGCGCCGAGCGAGCGGCCGACCATCTTGCAGCCCGGCGTGATCAGCACCTCGACCGTCGAGGTCTCGACCGCCGAGACCTGGTCCACCCGCTTGAGCTCCTTGTTGGCCTGGAGGCTCAGAAGCTCGGTCATCTGGGTGCGCAACACCACCCGGTCGCCGACCTGCAAGGTCACGCCCTCGAGGTCGCGGCGCAGCGAGGCATCGCCCCGGATCACGTCGATCAGGCGCACGCCGGGACGTTTGAACAGCTGCACGCCCAGCACCTCGCGCCCGATCAGGTTCGATTCGGGCGGGATCACCGCCTCGGTGAAGAACTTCATCCGGCTGCGGTCGGACAAGAGGCTGGCCATGCTGTCGCGTTCGGGCAGCAGGCGTGGACCGATCACCCGCAGATAGATCATCCCCCAGGCCACCACCGCCAGGCCCAGCGGCGTGACCTCGAAGATCGAGAACGGCGCCAGCCCCTGCCCGCGCGCCACCCCGTCTACCAGCAGGTTGGTCGAGGTGCCGATCAGCGTCAGCGTGCCCCCCATGATCGCGGCATAGCTGAGCGGGATCAGCAGCTTGGAGGGCGCGACCCCGAGCGTCTTGGCGATCTGGATGAACACCGGGATCATCACCACGACCACCGGCGTGTTCGACACGATGGCCGAGGCGCCGATCACGAACCCCATGAGCAGCACGATGGCCAGGCGCGGGTTTACGGCGGCCTGGCGTTGCGCCACCGAGGTGAAGGCGTCGAGCGCGCCGGTGCGCACCAGCGCGCCCATGATCAGAAACATCGCCGCGATGGTCCAGGGCGCCGGGTTCGACAGCACCGGCAGCGCCGCATCATAGGGCAGAACACCGGTGATCAGCATCACCGACACGCCGGTGATGGCGACCACCTCCGTGGGCAGCGTCTCGCGCAGGAAGGCGGCGAACATGAAGCCCACCACCATCAGGGACAGGACCGCGCGCCCGTTATCGCTCAATGAAAGAAGTTCCATGGTCAGTGATCGCGTCCGATGTCAGCACGCTCTAGCGGGTACGGCACGATTGCGCCTCTGGACCTGCGGGCGCAAGGCTGCGCAAGGTCCGGCAGCTTTGTAAGAAAATGAAGCAAACTATGTCTCGATCCCCGTGTGGAGCCGAACGCCATATTCGTTGATCGCTTTGCCCGGAGCAAGCGCCGGATTGTCGCGCGCGATGATCGAAACGCGCGCTGCCCAATGCGCCGGCAGAGCGCGCCGCCGCGCGTCCTCATCAGGGGCCGGCCGGCTCCAGCAGCCCGCCCTCGCGCACCATCCGCAGCGACAGCGCCGCTCCGGTGCGGTCGCAGGTCTCGACCAGCACGCCCGAGAGCGTCGCCGGTCCCAGCGCTGGGGTGAAGCGCGACTTGCCCATGCCGGTGACGAAGCGGCGCATAGGCTCGGCCCGGTCCATGCCGATGACCGAATCGTAGTCGCCGCACATGCCCGCATCGGTCAGATAGCCGGTGCCGCCGCCCATGATCCGCGCATCCGCCGTGGGCACATGGGTGTGGGTGCCGACCACCAGGCTCGCGCGGCCGTCGCAGAAATGACCCATCGCCATCTTCTCCGAGGTCGCCTCGCAATGCATGTCAACGATCACCGCCTGCGCCAGCCCGCCGCGCGGATGGGCCTTGAGCACCGGCTCGATCGCCGAGAACGGATCGTCGAAGGCGCGTTTCATGAAGACGTTGCCCAACACCTGCGCGACCAGCACCTTGCGCCCGCCCGGCGCCTCGAACAGGCGGTGCCCGCGCCCCGGCGCCACCTTGGCAAAGTTCAGCGGGCGCAGGATGCGCGGCTCGCCCTCGATGAACTGCAACATGTCCTTCTGATCGAAGGCGTGATCGCCCAGCGTCAGGCAATCGGCCCCGGCCTCGAGCAATGCCTTGGCATGTTCGGCGTTCAGGCCCATGCCCGACGTGGCGTTCTCGCCGTTGACGATGACGAAATCCAGTTGCCAGTCGCGGCGCAGGCGCGGCAGCTGCTCGGTGATGGCGCGGCGCCCGGCGCGGCCCATCACATCGCCTAGAAACAAAATCCTCATGCGCGCTGTCCTAGGCGGAGTTGCCCGCGCAGACAAGCGGCTCAAAAGTGTCGGCGACACTTTTGGCAAGTCCTTCGCGAAAAGACTAAGGCCGCCGCGCTGTTCGCGCGGCGGCCCGTCTTGCCCGGGTCAGAGGGGATCACTCGGGCAGGATCACCGCATCGATCACGTGGATCACGCCGTTCGAGGCCTCGATGTCGGCACTGACCACGTTGGCGCCATCGACGGTCACGCCGCCCTCGGTGCCGATGGTCACTTCGCCGCCCTGGACGGTCCCGGCCATCATCCCGTCGCTCAGGTCACCCGACATGACCTTGCCGGAGACCACGTGGTAGGTGAGGACCGCGACCAGCTGATCCTTGTTCTCGGGCATCAGCAGGGTTTCGACCGTGCCCTCGGGCAGCGCTGCAAACGCCTCGTCCGTGGGGGCGAAGACGGTGAACGGGCCCTCGCCCTTCAGCGTCTCGACCAGGCCCGCGGCCTGCACGGCGGCCACGAGGGTCTCGAACTGGCCGGCGCCCGCAGCGGTGTCCACGATGTCCTTGGAGTGGCTCATGGCATAGAGCGCCGGGCCCGCACCCAGGGTCAGGGCGGCGGTGGCGGCGATGAAAGTGCGGCGGATCATGTGTAGCTCCCAATGTTGCGTTGGCTCGCCCTTCAGGGACGAACAGGCAAGCTACGGGGCGGGGCCGCCGCCGGATTTCGCGCAAACGTGAACGACCACGCCTTGATTTCCCGCCCTGCCGCGCCAAGCCAGGGCTGCGGCAAATGTCCCGACACCTTGTCGTGATCCAACGTGACCGACCGTGATCGCAACCGGCGCGCTCAGGGCGTGAACTGCACCACCCGGCTTTCGGTCACCAGCATGTCGAGCGGCTGGTCGGTCGGCTCGAGCGGCAGCGCGGACGCCTCCTGCGCGTCATAGGCGAACCCGATCGCCAGGGTGGGCCGGTCCGCGCGCAGCCCCGCCAGCGTGCGGTCGTAGAACCCGCCCCCCTAGCCCAGCCGCCCGCCGCGCGCATCATAGGCCACCAGCGGCACGATCAGGATCTCGGGCGTGATCCAGTCGAGCCGCGCGGGGATGCGCGCGCCGAAGGGGCCCGCGACCATCTCGGTGCCCGGCTCCCACCGGGCGAAGCGCAGGGGCTTGCCCGGGGCCTCGATCACCGGCACGGCCACGGGGCCATGCGCGGCGGCCTCCTCCATTGCGGGCAGCGGGTCGATCTCGGTGCGGATCGCCATGTAGCCCGAGAGCGGCACCCCGCGATACCCGGCCAGAACCTCGCTCAGCCGCCCCGCCGCGCCGGGGGCGGCGGCCTCATGCGCGGCCTTGCGGCGGGCGAAGGCGTCGGCGCGCGCGGCGGCCTTCACGGTGGCGAGGTCCCCGCTCACAGCAGGAACACCTCGGCCAGGCCCAGGAAGGCGAAGAAGCCCACCACATCCGTCACCGTGGTCACGAACG
Source organism: Paracoccaceae bacterium (assembly GCA_003511785.1). Taxonomy (GTDB): domain Bacteria; phylum Pseudomonadota; class Alphaproteobacteria; order Rhodobacterales; family Rhodobacteraceae; genus UBA7951. Next base: position 3,535 of record DOIS01000021.1, on the reverse strand, counting down.
TGCCCGAGGCCAGCGCCGGATCGACGCCCGCCTTGTCCATCGCCACCGGGATCAGCGTACCGGCAAGCCCCGCCACCAGCAGGTTGATGACCATCGCCGCCGCGATCACCAGCCCCAGCCCAGGCGAGCCGAACCAGACCAGCCCGACAATCCCCATCACCACGGCGAAGGCCAGCCCGTTGATCAGCCCCACCAGCGCCTCGCGCCGGATCACCCGCATCACGTTGGCCGTGGTCAGGTCGCGCGTGGCCAGCGCCCGCACCGCCACGGTCAGCGACTGCGTGCCCGCGTTGCCACCCATCGAGGCCACGATCGGCATCAGGATCGCCAGCGCCACGATGGCGGCCAGCGCGTCCTCGAACAGGGCGATCACCAGCGAGGCCAGGATCGCGGTTGCCAGGTTCACCGCCAGCCAGGGCAGGCGCTGGCGCGCGCTCACCGCCGCGCTGTCCGAGATCGAGCTTTCCTCGCCCACGCCCGCGAGGCGCAGGATGTCCTCCTCGTGCTCCTTGTCGAGCACGATCATCGCGTCGTCGATGGTGATCTGGCCGACCAGCCGCCCCTCGCCATCGACCACGGGCGCCGAGATCAGGTGATACTGGTTGAAGGCATAGGCCACGTCCTCCTCGTCGCGATCGACCGGGATCAGGTGGAACACCTCCTCGGCCAGGTCGCGCAGCGGCACCTCGCGGCGCGAGCCCATCAGCTTGCCCAGGCTGACATTGGCCACCGGGTGCATCCGGGGATCGACCAGCACCACGTGATAGAACTGCTCCGGCAGGTCGTCGCTGCCGCGCATGAAGTCGATGGCGTCGCCCACCGTCCAATGCTCGGGCACGCACACCACCTCGCGCTGCATCAGGCGCCCGGCCGAGCCCTCGGGATAGCTCAGCGCCTGCTCGACCGCGATCCGGTCGGCCTGGGCCAGCGCCTCGAGGATCGCCTCCTGCTGCGGCTCCTCCAGGTCCTCGACCAGGTCCACGACATCGTCGCTTTCCAGCTCGCGCACCGCCTCGGCCAGCACCTCGGGATGCAGCAGCGCGATCACCTCCTCGCGGATGCTCTCGTCCAGCTCCGACAGGATCTCGCCGTCGAATTCCTTGTGATAGAGGCGGATCAACCGTTCGCGGTCCGGGCCGCCGATCTGTTCCAGCAGGTCGGCGATGTCGGCGGCGTGCAGCGGCTCCATCAACCGGGTCAGCGTGGCCGCGTCCCCGTCATCGACCGCGTGCAGGATGTCGGTCACCAGGCGCCGGTCCAGCGCATAGGCGTCCTCCTGCTCGGGGGGCGTGTCGGTGTCGTGCTCGGTCCTGTCCATGGCTACCCCCGGCTTGCGCGATTGGCCGCAAAATAGAAGAAGGCGTTGGTGAAAACAATGGCAGTTCGCAGCTTTACCCATGCGGGGCGGCGGGCCAGGCTGCATGCCGATTTGACGGGCAAAGGGACTGTGATGGGCGACGAAACGATCCTGACGGGCAAGGTTCTGTGTTTCACCGGCTCGCCCTTCGCGGGCGACCCGGTCGGGGCCGCGCGCGTCGAGGAGGCGGTGGGGATCGCCGGCGGTCGGATCGTCTCGGTGGGGTCGCGTCAGGCAGTGCGCTCTGCCCTGCCCCGCGCCGTTTTGCGCGATTACGGCGACAGGCTGATTTCGCCAGGGTTCGTCGATGCACATGTGCATTACCCGCAGACCGCCATGATCGCCAGCTGGGGCAAGCGGCTAATCGACTGGCTGAACACCTACACCTTCCCCGAAGAGATGCGCTTCGCCGACCCGGCTTATGCAAGCGAGATCGCCGCGCGTTATCTTGACCTGACGGCGGCGCAGGGCACCACGACCATGTGCAGCTTCTGCACCATCCATCCCGAGAGCGTCACCGCCTTCTTCGAGGCGGCGGAGGCGCGCGGCCAGCGGGTTGTCGGCGGCAAGTCCTGCATGGACCGCAACGCGCCAGAGGGGCTGCGCGACACGGCGCAATCGGCCCATGACGAGAGCAAGGCGTTGCTGGAGGCCTGGCACGGGCGGGGGCGGATTTCCTATGCGATCACCCCGCGCTTCTCGCCCACCTCCAGCCCCGCGCAGCTCGAGGCGCTGGGGGCGCTCTGGGCCGCGCATCCCGACTGCCTGATGCAGACCCATCTGAGCGAGCAGACCGACGAGGTCGCCTGGGTGCGCGATCTCTTCCCCTCGGCGCGCGACTATCTCGACACCTACGAGGCGCATGGGCTGCTGGGCGCGCGCGGGCTCTACGGCCACGCCATCCATCTCGAACCGCGCGAGCGCGACCGCCTGCGCGAGGTGGGCGCGGCGCTGATCCATTGCCCCACCTCCAACACCTTCATCGGCTCGGGCCTGTTCGACATGGCCGCACGCATGGCCGAGGGGCAGCGCATGGGGCTGGCCACCGACACCGGCGGCGGGTCGAGCTTTTCCATGCTGCGCACCATGGCCGCGGCCTACGAGATCGGGCAGTTGACGGGCACCGCGCTGCACCCCGCGCAGCTTTGGTGGCTGGCCACCGCCGGCTCGGCCGCGGCGCTGCACCTGGGCGACCGGATCGGCACCATCGCCCCGGGCATGGAGGCCGATCTGGTGGTGCTCGATCTCGCCTCGACCCCGGCCATCGCCCAGCGCGCCGCGCGGGCCGAGGACCTGTGGGAGGCGCTGTTTCCGACGGTTATGATGGGCGATGATCGCGCCATAGCTGAAACATGGATCGCCGGACGGCGAGTCCATCCCGCGCCCACCGGATGAGACCACGAAAAAGGGCCGGTCACATGGACCGGCCCCGTTCGGAACATGCTTTGTTGCGGGTTATTCCCGGTTGCCGAAGAGTTGCAGCAGTAACATGAACATGTTGATGAAGTCGAGGTAGAGCCGCAGCGCACCCATGATGGCGGCCTTGCCCAGCCATTCGCTGTCGCCCATATGCGCGTGCTGCAGATACTCGTTCTTGATCGACTGGGTGTCATAGGCGGTCAGACCGGCGAAGATCAGCACGCCCAGCACCGAGATCGCGAACATGATCGCAGGCGAACCCAGGAAGATGTTGACGATCGAGGCCACCACGAGGCCGATCACGCCCATGATCAGGAAGGTGCCCCAACCGGACAGGTCCTTCTTGGTAACATAGCCCCAGAGCGACAGGCCCGCGAAGGCGATCGAGGTCACGAGGAAGACCTGCGCGATCGAGAAGCCGGTGAAGGCCACGAAGATCCAGCTGAGGCTGAAGCCCATGACGGCGGCGAAGGTGTAGAAGAACAGCTGCGCGGCGGCTGCCGACAGGCGGTTGATGACGGCACCGAAGGCGAAGACCATGATCAGCGGCGCGAACATCACGATCCAGCCGAGGATATTGGGCTGAAGCGTGGCGGGATCGCGGAACACCGACAGGAGCGCGGGGCTGGTGCCCACGGCCCAGGCCACCCCGAAGGTGACGAGCATACCTACGGACATGGTGCCGTAGACCTTGTTCATATGGGCGGGGAGCCCTTCGTGGAGACAGGCCGAGCGTGCACCCACACCGGTTTGGATCGA
>DOIS01000006.1 GCA_003511785.1 Paracoccaceae bacterium | reverse complement strand
TCTCCCTGTGCTAGCCCAAACCCCGGCCGGCACCCAAGCCAAATGCGACCGCTGGCAATCGATTTGCGCAGACCTGCACTCAGAGCGGATAGCTCACCAAAGCCGCCGGCGCGTCCAGCCCGCGCACGTCATGGCGGCCCAGGTCGCGGCCGGGCTCGTCGATCAGCGCGGCGAAATCGGCGGTGGCGATCAGCGGCACGTTCAATGTGCGGGTCAGCGCCTCGCAGCGGCTGACCAGGTTCACGGCGCTGCCGGTGGCGGTGAAATCCAGCCGCTTGGCCGTGCCCACATTGCCATAGATCACCTGGCCCAGGTGCAGCGCGGTGCCGAAGGCGAAGAGCGGCGCGCCCGCCTCGCGCCGCGCGGCGTTGGCGGTTTCGGCGCGCACGAACCCGTCGCGCGCCGCCGAAAGGGCTGCGGTGCACATGTTGCGCGCGGGCCGTTTTCCGTCCTCGATCGGGAAGATCGCCAGAATGCCGTCGCCAATGAACTTCAGCACCTCGCCGCCATGGTCCAGCACCGCCTGCGCGGTGCAGTCGTAATAGGCGTTGAGCGTCGCCAGGTAGTCCGGCGCCTCCATCCGCTGCGACAGGCCCACCGAATCGCGCATGTCGGAATAGAGCAGCGCGCAATCGATCACTTGCCCGTCGCCGCGCGCGCTCTGCCCGGTCAGCACCTGCCCGCCGGTGATCCGGCCCGGATAAGCCTGCATCAACTCGTCCGACAGGAAATGCTCGGTGGCCACCGGCAGGCAGAGGCAAAGCGGTGTCATCAACCGCTCGAGTCCTTCGTGATCGGCCTCGGTGAACCCGCTGAACCGCTTCGTGGTGAACGAGACCGAGGCGCCGCGGAAATCCTCGGCGAAGCGTTCGAGAAAGGTGGTGCGCCGGCCGAAAACCCGGCCGAAGGCGACATAGCCGGTCATGCCGCGCGCCGCGAGCTCGCCGAAGAGAGCATAGCGCGCCACCTGTTCGGGGTCGCGCAGATCGGCCACGATGCGGTCCTCCGCGCCGCGCGTCAGCTCGAAAAAGGGCTGGCCCACCAGCCCGTCCCAGTCGATCTCGCTGCGCGGGATTTCCTCGACGATGGCCTGGTTGCTCTCGGCCTCCCAGCGCAGGTTCATCAGCCCGAAGACCGGGTGCAGGACCGAGCGACCGATATTGATCCGGTTGACCGGAACGCCGCCGTCGATCAGGCGCTGGCCCAACTCGCAGATGACGCCGCGCAGATCGCTGGTCTGGAGCGCCTGCTCCAGCAGCCAGTCGGAAATCCCGTCGAACAGATCCGCCATGATGCGCCCCCTAGCCCCTATGGTCGCCGATCTTCGGCCAGTTTCGCCCGGCTGTCACCCTGCGGGCGCGCACAGCCCGCCCCGCACCCGCGCGGAACCGGGCAAATCGGCCCTCGCTCCCGCGCGGCAACTTTCCTATAAGCCTCCCGAGCGTCTGCCAACGGAGAGCTGCCATGACCGGAGAACTGTCCCCCATCGACAAGGCCAAGTTCGTGGCCGCCAAGCGTGCCGCCGATTTCGTCGAGGACGGGATGCGCGTGGGGCTGGGCACCGGATCGACCGCCGCCTGGCTGGTGCGCTGCCTGGGCGAGATGGTGCGCGAAGAGGGCCTCAAGTTCCGCGGCGTGCCCACCTCGACCCGCACCGCCGAACTGGCCCGCGACGTGGGCATCGAGGTGATCTCGCTCGATGAGGCCAGGTGGCTCGACATCACCATCGACGGGGCGGACGAATTCGACGGCGATCTCAACCTCATCAAGGGCGGCGGCGGGGCGCTGTTGCAAGAGAAGATCGTGGCCACCGCCAGCGACCGGATGGTGGTGATCGCCGACGTGGGCAAGGAGGTCGAGGCGCTGGGCGCCTTCCCGCTCCCTGTCGAGGTGATCCCCTTCGGCTGGCAGACCACCCAGGCGCTGATCGAGGAGACGCTGATCCAGATGGACGTGCTGGGCCGGCAGGCCACGCTGCGGATGAACGGCGACGTGCCCTATATCACCGACGAGGGGAACCATATCCTCGATCTGCACCTGCAACGGATCGGCCACCCGCGCCAGTTGGCCATGGTGCTCAACCAGATCCCCGGCGTGGTTGAAAACGGGCTCTTCATCGATATTTGCGACACCGTCGTGATCGGGTACGGCGATGGCCGGGTCGAGCTGCGCGACATCAACGAGGGCCGGGTGGAGCATGACAGGCTGGATTTCGTGGAAAGCGACAACCTGTTCACCGATCTGGCCGACTAACCGGCGAATTAAGGAAACAGCATGGATTTCGACTACGATCTTTTCGTCATCGGCGGCGGTTCGGGCGGGGTGCGCGCGGCACGCGTGGCGGCCAGCGAGGCAGGGGCCAAGGTCGCCCTGGCCGAGGAGGACCGCTATGGCGGGACCTGCGTCATTCGCGGCTGCGTGCCCAAGAAGCTGATGGTCTTTGCCAGCGAATATGCCGAGCTGGTCGAGGACGCCCGCGCCTTCGGCTGGAAGATCGAGCCGGGCAGCTTCGACTGGCGCTCGTTCCGCGACCGGCTGCATGGCGAACTGGACCGGCTGGAGGGTATCTACCGCAACCTGCTCAGGAACGCGGGCGTCGAGACTTTCGACAGCCGCGCGAAACTGGCCGATGCGCATACGGTCGAACTGGCCGACGGCACGCGCAAGACCGCCAAGCACATCCTGCTGGCCACCGGCGGCTGGCCCGTCATGCCCGACATCCCGGGTGCCGATCTGGGCATCACCTCGAACGAGGTGTTCCACCTCGACGAATTGCCGAAGAAGATGCTGATCGTTGGCGGCGGTTACATCGCCTGTGAATTCGCGGGGATTCTCAACGGCCTGGGTGTCGAGGTGACGCAATTCTATCGCGGCGCGCAGATCCTGCGCGGCTTCGACGACGAGGCGAGGGGGCTCATCTCGGACGAGATGTGCCAGAAGGGCATCGACCTGCACCTGGGCACCAACGTGCTCGAGATGTGGCGGGCCGAGGACGGGCGGATCACGGTCAAGGCGACCAACGGCTCGGAACAGAGCTATGACCAGGTGATGTTCGCCACTGGCCGCGCGCCCAACACCTCGGGGCTGGGGCTGGAAGAGGCCGGGGTCGAACTGGGCCGCAAGGGCGAGGTCGTCGTGGACGACTACTCGCAGACCGCCGTGCCCTCGATCCATGCCATCGGCGACGTGACCGACCGGGCCAATCTCACCCCCGTGGCGATCCGCGAGGGCATGGCCTTCGTCGAGACCGTGTTCAAAGGCAACCCGACCCCGGTGGATCACGACCTGATCCCCACCGCCATCTTCACCCAGCCGGAATTCGGCACCATCGGGCTGAGCGAGGAGGCCGCCGCCGAGCAGGGCGAAATCGAGGTTTATGCCACCAGCTTCAAGCCGATGCACCAGAGCTTCGCCGGTCGCGCCGACCGGGTGCTGATGAAACTTATCGTGAGCCGCGAGAGCCGCAAGGTCCTGGGCTGTCACATCGTCGCGCCCGGCGCCGGCGAAATGATCCAACTGGCCGGTATCGCGGTCAAGATGGGCGCCACGAAAGAGGATTTCGACCGCACCGTGGCGGTGCATCCGACCATGTCGGAAGAGATCGTGACCATGCGTTCTCCGACCCGCACCGCTTGAACCGGGCGCCTCGGGGCACAAATATAGAGCGAACGCCGCGGGGATGCGGCACAGGACAAGGGGAAAGACGCACATGGCGGGCAACAACGGCGGCCCCTGGGGGGGCGGAGGCTCTTCCGGCGGCGGCAACCGGGGCAACTATGGCAGCGGCGGCGATGGCGGCCGCAACCAGGGTGGCGGGAACAGGCCAGAGGGCGAAGGCCCCCAGATTCCCGAGATCGACGAGCTGATGAAGAAGGGCCAGGAGCAGCTGCGCGTTCTTATGGGCGGACGCGGCGGTTCGGGTTCGGGCGGTGGGCGCGGTACCGGCGGCGGTGGCGGCCCGGCCTTCACCAAGGGCACGATCGGGCTGGGCCTCGTGGCCGCAGGCGTGCTCTGGGCGATGGCCAGCTTCTACACGGTCAAGCCGGAAGAGCAGTCGGTCGAGCTGTTCCTGGGCGAATTCTCCTCGATCGGACAGCCGGGCCTGAACTTCGCGCCCTGGCCGCTGGTCACCGCCGAGGTGATCCCGGTCACCCGCGAGCAGACCGAGGACATGGGCGGCGGCGCCAATGACGGGCTGATGCTCACCGGCGACGAGAACGTGGTGGACATCGACTACCAGGTGGTCTGGAACATCTCCAACCCGGCGCAATACCTGTTCAACCTGCGCGACCCGCGCATGACGATCCGGGCGGTCTCGGAATCGGCCATGCGCGAGATCATCGCGCAGTCCGAACTGGCGCCGATCCTCAACCGCGACCGTGGCCCCATCGCGGCCCGGCTCAAGGACCTGATCCAGGAGACGCTGGACAGCTATGACAGCGGCGTGAACATCATCCGCGTGAACTTCGACAAGGCGGACCCGCCGCCCACCGTGATCGACGCCTTCCGCGACGTGCAGGCCGCCGCGCAGGAGCGCGACCGTCTCCAGAACGTGGCCGATGCCTATGCCAACCGCGTGCTGGCCGAGGCGCGCGGCGAGGCGGCGCAGATCATGGAAGAGGCCGAAGGCTATCGCGCCCGGGTCGTCAACGAGGCGCAGGGTGAGGCGAGCCGCTTCTCCGCCGTGCTCGAGGAATACCTCAAGGCGCCCGAGGTGACGCGCAAGCGTCTCTACCTCGAGACCATGGAGGACGTTCTGAGCCAGATCGACAAGGTGATCCTGGACGAGAACGGCGGCGGGCAGGGTGTCGTGCCATATCTGCCGCTCAATGAATTGCGGCGTGGCCAGTCCCAGACGCAGGAGCAGAACTGATGCGCAAGACAACCTATCTTCTGCCGGTCATCGTGATCGCCATCGTGGTGGCGCTGTCGGCGATCTTCATCGTGGACGAACGCGAAAAGGGCCTGGTGCTGCAATTCGGCCGTGTGGTCGATGTCAAGGAAGAGCCGGGGCTGGCCTTCAAGATCCCGCTGATCCAGCAGGTCGTGCGCTATGACGACCGGATCCTGTCGATCGACGTCGAACCGCTCGAGGTGACGCCGTTGGATGATCGCCGCCTGGTGGTGGACGCCTTCTCGCGCTATCGCATCGCCGATGTGATCCAGTTCCGCCAGGCGGTGGGCGTGGGTGGCGTGGCCACCGCCGAGGACCGGCTCGACCGCATCCTGCGCGCCGAGACCCGCGAGGTGCTGGGTACGGTGTCGTCCAAGGACATCCTGTCCTCGGACCGGGCCGCGCTGATGCTGCGCATTCGCGACGCGGCCATCGCCGAAGCGCGCGGCTTGGGGGTCGAGATCATCGACGTGCGCCTCAAGGCCACCGATCTGCCGACCCAGAACCTGGAGGCCACCTTCAACCGGATGCGCGCCGAGCGCGAGCGCGAGGCCACCGACGAACGCGCGCGCGGCAACGAGGCGGCGCAGCGGGTCCGCGCCCAGGCCGACCGCACCGTGGTCGAACTGGTCTCGGAGGCGCGCCGCGAGGCCGAGATCATCCGCGGTGAGGCCGATGCCGAGCGCAACGCGATCTTCGCCGATGCTTTCGGCCGGGACGAGGAGTTCTTCGAGTTCTACCGCTCGCTGACCGCCTATGCCCGCGCGCTTCAGGGCGGAAACTCCTTGATGGTGATGTCGCCGGATTCCGAGTTCTTCAACTACCTGAAATCGCCCCAGGGCCGCCGCGCGCTGGAGACGGTGCAGGAGGCGCTGCCGGCGCCAGAAGAAAGCCCGGCTGCCGACGAATCCGCCGCGATCCTGCCCGCGCCCGAGCCCGAGCCGCAGCCGGAGCCGGCGACCGAGGCCGCGCAGGCGTTGCCCAACGCGACCGAATGATCGAGATCGTACTTCTGGCCCTCGGGCTGACCATGATCGTGGAGGGGCTGGCCTGGGTGCTGGCCCCTTCGCTCATCGAGCGTATGCTCGAAGCGTTGCGCGCCATTCCCGAACCGGCCCGGCGCCAGATCGGTGCCCTGGTGGCGGTGAGCGGACTGGTTCTGCTCTGGGCGGCATGGCATCTGGGCCTGCGCATCTCCGGCTGAGGCTGTTCACGGGGGCGCGGTGGACCCGTCACAAGCCCGCGACCCCGTTGAAACCGGCCGCATCGGCCCCACCTTTTGCTTGCGGCCCGCTTATGGCGCGGGCACCATGACGCGCAATCCGGGGGTCGCTTTCGACGGCTCCATCCAAGAAAATACCGGGAGATAGATCTTGCAGCCACAGACACTGGCCCTGACCCGCCATCGCGACGAGGCCGCGCGCGGCACCGCGTTTCACCTGTTCTGGACCGGCCTGTTGGCGCTTGCGCTGCTCGTGGCGCAATCCCTCGCCGCCCGCGCCCTGCCCGAAAGCCTGGCGCCGCTGACCGAAAAGATCAGCCCCGCAGTGGTGAACATCACCACGTCGACCACGATCGAAGGCCACACCGGGCCTCAGGGGATCGTACCCGAAGGCTCTCCCTTCGAGGATTTCTTCCGCGAGTTCCAGGACCGAAATCGCAACGGCGACCGGCCGCGCCGTTCTTCGGCGCTGGGTTCGGGCTTCGTCATCTCCGAGGACGGGTTCGTGGTGACCAACAATCACGTGATCGACGGCGCCGACGAGATCATCATCGAGTTCTTCTCGGGCGAGGAACTGGTGGCCGAAGTGGTCGGCACCGACCCCAATACCGACATTGCGCTGCTGAAGGTCGAGGCCGAGCAACCGCTGCCCTTCGTCAGCTTCGGTGACAGCGACACCGCCGAGGTGGGCGACTGGGTACTCGCCATGGGCAACCCGCTGGGGCAGGGCTTCTCGGCCTCGGTGGGCATCGTCTCGGCGCGCAACCGGGCGCTGTCGGGCACCTATGACGACTACATCCAGACCGATGCCGCGATCAATCGCGGCAACTCCGGCGGGCCGCTCTTCAACATGGCGGGCGAGGTGATCGGCGTGAACACCGCGATCCTGTCGCCCACCGGTGGCTCGATCGGGATCGGCTTCTCGATGGCGTCGAACGTGGTCACGCGGGTGGTGGACCAGTTGCAGGAATTCGGCGAGACCCGCCGCGGTTGGCTCGGCGTACGCATCCAGGACGTCGACGACGCCATGGCCGAGGCCATGGGAATGGACACGGCGCGCGGCGCCCTGATCACCGACGTGCCCGAGGGGCCGGCCAAGGAGGCCGGGATCGAGGTCGGAGACGTCATCGTTTCCTTCGACGGTCAGGAGGTCGAGGATACCCGCGGCCTGGTCCGCCAGGTCGGCAACACCGCCGTGGGCAAATCCGTGCGCGTGGTGGTGTTCCGCGATGGCGCGACCCAGACCATGCTGGTCACGCTGGGCCGGCGCGAGGACGCGGAACGCGCCGAGAATGGCGATGGCCCGATGTCGGAGACCCCGGATGTGTCCGAAAAGGAAATCCTCGGCATGACCTTGAGCCCGCTAACCCAGGCGATGCGCGACGAGTTGGGCGTCCCCGGGGGCACCGAGGGGCTGGCAGTGCTCGATGTGGATCAGACCTCGGAAGCCTTCGAGAAGGGTCTGCGCCCGGGTGACGTGATCACCGAGGCCGGACAACAGCCAGTCACCGCGCTGGCCGATCTGGACCTCCGCATCGAAGAGGCACAGGATGCCGGGCGCAAATCCCTGCTGCTGCTGGTGCGCCGCGGCGGGGAGCCGCGCTTCGTGGCGCTGGGCCTGGACGAAGAGTGATCCGGCAGGGCGGGGCTTAGGCCCCGGCCGGCGACCTGCCCGAGACCACCGTGACTGATACGAAAACGGGCGCCCGCGGGCGCCCGCTCTAGGGCCTA
>DOIS01000126.1:9637-9758 GCA_003511785.1 Paracoccaceae bacterium | reverse complement strand
CCTGGCCCATCTCGGCGCGCGGGGTGACGATGGTCACGCCGCCTGCGTCGATCACCACGAAGGGGTTGAGCGGCACGGTCCCCGCCTGCGCGGTGAGCGGGCTGTCCACGGGGCGGTTGAT
>DOIS01000126.1:9129-9303 GCA_003511785.1 Paracoccaceae bacterium | reverse complement strand
GCCCAGGCGCCGAAGGCCACGCCGCCGGCGATGGCGGCCGAGCCGATGAGAAAGGTTCTGCGGGCGATCTTTCCGACACTGGCCATGACTTACGCCTCCTTCAGCCGGGCGGCGGCATCGTGGATGGCCGCGCGGATGCGGGTATAGGTGCCGCAGCGGCAGAGATTGCCGGCC
>DOIS01000126.1:0-8814 GCA_003511785.1 Paracoccaceae bacterium | reverse complement strand
CCGGTGCAGCGGCAGAGATTGCCGGCCATGGCGGCGTCGATCTCGTCGTCGCCGGGCTCGGGCGTCTCGGCCAACAGGGCGGCGGCCTGCATGATCTGCCCCGGCTGGCAGTAGCCGCATTGCGCCACCTGATGGGCGACCCAGGTCTCTTGCAGCGCCGAGAGCGCCTCGGGCGTGCCGTGCCCCTCGATGGTGGTGACCTCGCCCCAGACATCGGCCAGCGCCACCTGGCAGGAGCGCACCGCCTCGCCGTCGATCTGCACGGTGCAGGCGCCGCAGGCGGCCACGCCGCAGCCGAACTTGGTCCCCGTCAGCCCGATCGCGTCGCGCAGCACCCACAGGAGCGGGACCTCCCCGGGCAGATCGACCTCGTGATCGGTGCCGTTGATGGTAAGCGTGGTCATGGCGGATCTCTCCGTCGGTTTCTGACAGAATAGCCGGAAACTGTCAGTCTGTAAATTGACAATTTGGACGAAAACTGTCAATCCAGTCGCATGACGCAGCCCCTGACCCCGACCGAGACCCGACCCGACGGCAAGGCGCTGGGCATCCTGCGCGCCGCCTTCGAGGTGTTCGCGCGCTACGGGGTGCGGCGCACGTCGATGCAGGACATAGCCCGGGAAGCGGGCATGTCACGGGCGGCGCTCTACCTGCATTTTCGCAACAAGGACGACATCGTGCAGTCGCTGGCCCGGCATTACTACGACCAGGCCCGGGCGGATGTGCGCGCCGCGCTGGCCGCGCATCCCGACCCGGCCGCCGCGCTTGACGCCGCTTTCGCCGCGCAGGGGGGCGAGGGGGCGCGGCTGATCCTGACATCGCCTCACGGGGCCGAGCTGCTGGACGCCAAGCAGTCCCATTGCGCCGAGATCGTGGCCGAGGGCGAGGCCGCGCTGGCCGCGATCTATGCCGCGTGGCTGGACCGCCTGGCCGGAGAGGGTCGGGTCACGCTGGACGCGGCCGAAGGCGACACGCGTGCCGTGGCCGAGACCATGCTGGTCGCGTTGCACGGGCTCAAGGCCGGGGCGCCGGATTACGACAGCTACCGCGCCAGCGCCGCCCGGCTCGCGCGGCTCTTCGGGCAGGGGCTGCGGCCCCGCTGAGGGGCAGAGTTTCATCGAAACTCTGCGGTCAAATCCTCGGGCGAGGATTTGGCTCGTCTCACAGCTCGGTGCGCAGGTGCCACAGCTCGGGGAACAGTTCCACCTCCAACATCCGGCGCAGATAGCTCACCCCCGCCGTGCCGCCGGTGCCGCGCTTGAACCCGATCACGCGCTCGACCGTTGTGACATGGTTGAAGCGCCAGCGGCGGAAGTAATCCTCCAGATCGACCAGTTTCCCGGCCAGCTCGTAGAGCTCCCAATGGGTTTGCGGCGCCCGATAGACTTGCGTCCAGGCCGCGCGCACGGCCTCGTCGGGTCCGTGCCGCGTGCCGGGATCACGCGTCAGCACGGGCTCGGGCAGGGGCACCGCTCGCGACAGCAGTCGCAGCGCCACGTCGTAGAGCGAGGGACGGGCCAGCTCGGCCTCCAGTCGCGCGACCGGATCGGGCCGGTGCGCGTGCGGGCGCAGCATGGCGCGGTTGCGGTTGCTCAGCATGAATTCGATCTGGCGGTATTGCCAGGACTGGAAGCCCGAGCTTTCGCCCAGGTCATCGCGAAAGGCCGTGTAATCCGAGGGCGTCATGGTGCGCAGCACGTCCCAGGCGCCGTTGAGCTGCTCGAAGATGCGCGCCACCCGCGCCAGCATCTTGAAGGCGGGCCGGGTCTCGCCCGCGAGCAGAGTCTCGCGCGCCGCCGACAGCTCATGAATGGCCAGCTTCATCCACAGCTCCGAGGTCTGGTGCTGGATGATGAACAGCATCTCGTCATGGGTGTCGGTGCGCGTCTCCTGCGCGCCCAGGATCTTGTCCAGCGCGAGGTAGTCGCCATAGGACATGCGCCCGTCAAAGGACATCTGCGCGCCCTCGGCGGCGGGATCGTAGGGGGTGTTTTCGGTCATCGGGGTCTCCTGTTGCAACGTCGGGGTCAGCGAACAGGCAGACCCCTCCGGTTCAGGCAGGCACAGGCCGCCAGCCGACGCCAGAGCGCCACCCAGCCCGCCGGCCGGCAGAGCGGGAGCGCGGGGCCGCTCATGTCACCGCCGCCCGGACCTTGTACTCGTCGCGGTCCCACAGCTCGCCCGCCATCACCTCTGCGATGATGGCGATGGCTTTGTCCACGTCGCCCTCGTCGATGAAGAGCGGCGTGAAGCCGAAGCGCATGATGTCGGGGGCGCGGAAATCTCCGATCAGCCCGCGCGCGATGAGCGCCTGCATGGCGGCATAGCCTTCCTCGAAGCGGAACGAGACCTGGCTGCCGCGCGCTTGGGGATCGCGCGGGCTGGCCAGGCGCAGCTGCGGCGCGACTGCCTCGACCCCGGCGATGAAATGCTCGCTCAGCGCGATGGACTGCGCGCGCAGGTCGGCCATGTCCACCCTCTCCCAGATGTCGAGCGCCACGTCCAGCGCCGCCATCTGCAGGATCGGGGGCGTGCCAACCCGCATCCGCTCGACCCCCGGGTTGGGGCGATAGTCGAGGTCGAAGGCGAAGGGCGCCGCGTGCCCCTGCCAGCCCGCCAGCACGTTGCGCGCCGCCCCGGCATGGCGCGGCGCCACGTAGATGAAGGCCGGGGCGCCCGGGCCGCCATTGAGATACTTGTAGGTGCAACCCACCGCGAAATCGGCCTTGTCGCGGGCGAGATCCACCTCGATCGCGCCGGCGGAATGGGCCAGATCCCAGATCATCAGCGCCCCGGCCTCATGCGCCTCTTGCGTCAGCGCGGCCATGTCATGCTTGCGGCCGGTGCGGTAATCGACCTCGGTCAGCATCACCGCCGCCACCTCGTCCGAGATATGCGCGCCGACCTCCTCGGGGTCCACAACGCGCAACTCGTAATCGCCGCCCAGCGAGGCCAGCAGCCCCTGCGCCATGTAGAGATCGGAGGGAAAGTTGCCGCTGTCCGACAGCACCACGCGGCGGTCGGGGCGCAGCTCGAGACAGGCGGCCAGCGCCTGGTAGACCTTGATCGACAGCGTGTCGCCGCAGGCCACATGGCCCGGCTCGGCCCCGATCAGCCGCCCGATCCGGTCGCCCAGGGCCATCGGTGCGGCCATCCAGCCGGCCTTGTTCCAGCCGGTGATCAGCATCTCGCCCCACTCGTCGCGCAGCACCTCCTCCATGCGCGCGGGCGCGGCCTTGGGCAGCGGACCCAGGCTATTGCCGTCGAGATAGATCACCCCCTCGGGCAGGTGGAAAAGCGCCTTGGTCGCGGCGAAATCGGACATGGGGCCTCCAGGGTATTTCAGGCTTGAAGCATCCCGGTCTTACAACCCGGCACTCGCCCTGTCCAGAGCACCGCGTCCCTGGCTTCTTCTCGTTCGCAAATACCGGCGGGGGGAGGCGCGACGCGCCCGCCTCAGACCTGCCCGCCGGCGATCTCGATCACCTGGCCGTTGATGCTCTCCGAGCCCGGCCGCACCAGCCAGAGCGCCGCGGCCGAGACCTCTTCGGGCCGGATCAGCCGGTTGTGGCGGTTCGAGCTGACCATGATCTGCTTGGCCTCTTCGTGCGAGATCGCCGCGCGCTCGGCGATGGCGACGATGTTGCGGTCCACGATGGGCGTTTCCACATAGCCCGGGCAGATCGCGTTGAAGGTGAAGGGCGTGCCCAGGTAATCCTCGCTCAGCGACCGGGTCAGACCGATCAGCCCGTGTTTCGTGGCCGAGTAGCACGCCGCGCCCTTGAGCCCGCGCAGCCCGGCCAGCGACGCCATCGATATCACCCGGCCCCAGTCGGTCTGGCGCATCGAGGTCAGGCTCTCGCGGATGGTCAGGAAGGCCCCGGTGAGGTTGGTGGCCACCATGTTGTTCCAGAACTCCATCGAGGTCTTGTGCACCGCGCGGCCCTCGGCGATGCCGGCATTGGGCACGCAGATCTGGATCGGGCCGCGCGCCTCGACGGCCGCCGCGATCTTGGCCACCACGTCGGCCTCGTCGCGCACGTCCATCGCCATCCCGGTCAGCCCGTCGCCCGCCACCTCGTCCAGCACCTCCTGGCGGCGGCCGGTGATGGTTACGACCGCGCCCTCCTCGGCCAGGGCGCGGGCGACGGCCAGGCCGATGCCCGTCCCGCCGCCGGTGACCAGCGCGTGTTTGCCTGCAAGTGTCATGGTCTCTCTCCCGTGTCAGTCATCGCGTGCACCCTGACGCGCGCGACAGCCCGGCACAAGCCGCGCCGTTCCGTCACGCCGCAGCGCCGCACGGGACCGCTTTACTTATGAATTCATACATGTGAATTTGTGCGCGATTGCCGAAAGGGAGGTTCCATGACACGATTTCTGACCGCCGCCGCGCTGGGCCTGGCGCTGGCCGTGCCCGGCTGGGCGAGCGAGGACATCGCCGACCAGTATCCGCAATCCGAGCTCTACTCCAAGCCGGTCGAGGTGATCCCGCATGTCTTCTCGGCCATCGGGGCCACGGCGCCGCTGACCTACGAGAATTCGGGCCATAACAACAACCTGTCCTTCATCGTCACCGGGGAGGGCGTGGTTGTCGTCAACGGCGGCGCCTCGGCGCGGCTGGCCAAGGCGCTGCATGACGAGATCAAGGCGGTGACCGACCAGCCCGTGGTGCTGGTCATCAACGAGAACGGGCAGGGCCACGCCATGTTGGGCAATTCCTACTGGCGCGACCAGGGGGTGGACGTCCTGGCCCATGTGGACGCGGTCGAGGAGACGCAGGCCAATGGCGATTTCATCTTGCAGGGGATGCAGCGCTACAACCGCGACAAGGCCGAAGGCACGCGCATCGAACATGCCAACCTGACCTTCGAGGACCGCCACGCGATCGAACTGGGCGGGGTGATGATCGAGGTGCTGCACCTGGGCCCCGCGCATGACCCGGGCGATATCCAGGTCTGGATACCCGAATGGGAGATCATGATTGCGGGCGACATCGCCTTCCACGAGCGCATGCCGCCGATCTTCGAGCATACCTGCACCTCCTGCTGGCTCGAGACCTGGGAGGAGAAGCTGGAACCCATCGCCCCCACCTACGTGATCCCGGGCCATGGCCATCCCACCAACATGGCGCAGGTGCGGCGATATACCCGCGACTACCTGGTTGATCTGCGCGCCAAGATCGGCGCCCATATCGACGAGGGCGGAGACTTGGCCAGCGCCTATTACGTGGATCAGTCGAATTGGGCGCATCTGGACACATTCGAAGAGTTGGCCACGCGCAACGCCGGCCGCGTGTTCGAGGAGATGGAGTGGGAGTGAGCGAAATCTCTTCGAAAAAATTTCCCAAGACTTTCCGAAAATTCTTGGGTGCGGGGTGCTGAAGTGGATCGACATCCCGCCGGTCTGGCTCGTGGCCTTCGCCGCGCTGGCCTGGGCGCAGGCCGAATTCTGGCCCGTGGGGCTGAGCTTCGGGGGCGCTTGGGCCGACCTGCTGGGCGGGCTCCTGGTGGGCGGCGGGGTGCTGCTGATGGCACTGGCCGCCTGGGAGATGCGACGCCAGCGCACCACGATCCTGCCGCACCACACGCCCGACCGGCTGGTGACGGGCGGCATCTTCTCGCGCTCGCGCAACCCGATTTATCTGGGCGACGTGCTGATCCTGGCGGGGCTGGTGCTGCGCTTCGACGCGGTGCTTGCGCTGCCGCTGGTGCCGGTGCTGCTCTGGGTGCTCGAACGCCGCTTCGTGATCCCCGAGGAGAACCGGATGCGGCGCGCCTTCCGGCTGGACTGGGCGCGGTACGAACGCAAGGTGCGGCGCTGGCTGTGACCGCCCGCATCGTTACGTCATATGGCGCTTCCTTGCGGATTCTGCATCTGCACGGTAGAGATCTGGGCCAAAGAGCCTAAATTTTCGCGCCCGGTTCCGGGCATCAAAGGGGGACATGAGGTGAAAATCGGAACGCCAAAGGAAATTCTCGACGGCGAGAACCGCGTCGCAATGACGCCGGACTCGGCGCGGGCCTTGCAGAAGCTGGGCTATGACTGCGCCCTCGAGGCCGGCGCCGGCGAGAAGGCGGGCTTCAAGGATGCGGATTACGAAGCCGCCGGGGTCGAGATCGTCAAGACCGCCGCGGCGCTGTGGAAGACCGCCGACATCATCGCCAAGGTGCGGATTCCGACCGAGGTCGAGCTGAAGCGCCTGACCAAGAACAAGACGCTGATCTCCTTTTTCAATCCGGCCGGGAACCAAGAAGGGATGGAACTGGCCAAGCAGAAGGGTGCGACCGTCATCGCCATGGAGATGGTGCCGCGCATCAGCCGGGCGCAGAAGATGGACGCGCTGTCGTCGATGGCCAATATCGCGGGCTACCGCGCCGTGATCGAGGCGGGCAACAATTTCGGCCGTTTCTTCACCGGCCAGATCACCGCCGCGGGCAAGATTCCGCCGGCCAAGGTGCTGGTGGTCGGCGCCGGCGTCGCGGGTCTCGCGGCGATCGGAACCTCGACCTCGCTGGGCGCCGTGACCTATGCCTTCGACGTGCGCCCCGAAGTGGCCGAGCAGGTGGAATCGATGGGCGCCGAGTTCGTCTATCTCGACTTCGAGGAAGAGCAGACCGACGGCTCGTCCTCGGGCGGTTATGCCAGCGTCTCCTCGCCCGAATTCCGCGAGGCGCAGCTGGCCAAGTTCCGCGAGCTGGCGCCCGAGATGGACATCGTCATCACCACGGCGCTGATCCCCAACCGCGAGGCGCCGGAGCTGTGGACCGAGGACATGGTCCAGGCGATGAAACCCGGCTCGGTGATCGTCGACCTGGCCGCCGAGCGCGGCGGCAACTGCAAGCTCACGGTCAAGGACGAGAAGATCGTCACCGAGAACGGTGTGACGATCATCGGCTATACCGATTTCCCCTCGCGCATGGCGACGCAGGCCTCGACGCTCTATGCGACTAACATCCGCCACATGATGACCGACCTGACGCCCGAAAAGGACGGGCAGGTGGTGCATGACATGGAGGATGACGTGATCCGTAGCGCCACCGTCACCCACCAGGGCGAGATCACATGGCCGCCGCCACCGCTCAAGGTGCAGGCCATCGCCGCCGCGCCGAAGAAGAAAGAGGTCAAGGAACTGACCGCCGAGGAGAAGCGCGCCAAGGAGATCGCCGATTTCAAGGCGCAGACCAAGCAACAGGTCACGCTTCTGGCCGTTGGCGCGGCGCTTGTGCTGGGCGTGGGCCTGATCGCGCCGGCCAGCTTCATGCAGCATTTCATCGTCTTCCTGCTGGCGGTCTTCGTGGGCTTCCAGGTGATCTGGGGCGTTGCGCATTCGCTGCACACACCGCTGATGGCGGTGACCAACGCGATCTCGTCGATCATCATCCTGGGTGCGCTGGTCCAGGTCGGGTCGAGCTCCGTCCTCATCACGCTGCTTGCGGCGCTGGGGATCTTCATGGCCGCGATCAATATCTTCGGCGGCTTCCTCGTCACCCGGCGCATGCTCGCCATGTTCCAGAAATCGTAAGGGGCAGGATCAATGGATTTCGGATTCACAATCGCGGCCTATGCGGTCGCCGCCGTTCTCTTCATCCTGTCGCTGGGCGGTCTGTCGGGCCAGGAAAGCGCCAAGCGCGCGGTCTGGTACGGCATCGTCGGCATGGCCATCGCGGTGCTGGCCACGCTGATCGGGCCGGGCGCCGGCCTGTGGTGGCTGTCGATCCTGCTGATCGCGGCGGGCTCGGTCGTGGGCTACATGCTGGCCACGCGGGTGCAGATGACCCAGATGCCCGAACTGGTGGCGATCATGCACAGCCTCGTGGGCCTGGCCGCCGTGTTCGTCGGCTTCAACGCCGATATCGAGCTGGGCCGCGTGGCGCGGGCCTTCACCGAGGCCGGGCTCCTGTTCCCGCGCCCCGAGGAGATCACCGCCGAGGGCGTGGCCTTCGCCAAGCAGTTCACCGGCTTCGCCGCCATCGTCGCCAAGAAGACGGCGGTCGAGGTGGGCATCCTCAAGGTCGAGCTGGTGCTGGGCATCTGGATCGGGGCCGTGACCTTCACCGGCTCGGTCATCGCCTATGGCAAGCTGGCGGGACGCGTCGATTCGGCGGCCAAGAAGCTGCCCGGCGGGCATATCCTGAACGCCGGCGCCGCGGCGCTGTCGCTGATCCTGGCGCTGATGTATCTGGGCGGGGCGGGCATCTGGTCGCTGGTGCTGCTGACGCTTCTCGCCTTCTTCATCGGTTATCACCTGATCATGGGCATCGGCGGCGCCGACATGCCGGTGGTGGTCTCGATGCTCAACAGCTATTCGGGCTGGGCGGCCGCCGCGATCGGCTTCAGCCTCGGCAACGACCTGCTGATCGTGGTCGGCGCTCTGGTGGGATCGTCGGGGGCAATCCTGTCCTACATCATGTGCAAGGCGATGAACCGCTCGTTCATCTCGGTCATCCTGGGTGGCTTCGGCGGCCCGGCGGGCGCGCAGATGGAGGTCGAGGGCGAACAGGTCGCCATCGACACCGACGGCGTGGCCACCGCGCTGAACGAGGCCGACAGCGTCATCATCGTGCCGGGCTACGGCATGGCCGTGGCCCAAGCGCAGAACGCGGTGAGCGAGATGACCCGCAAGCTGCGCGGCAAGGGCAAGGAGGTGCGCTTTGCGATCCACCCCGTGGCGGGGCGTCTGCCGGGGCACATGAACGTGCTCCTGGCCGAGGCCAAGGTGCCCTATGACATCGTGCTGGAGATGGACGAGATCAACGAGGACTTCCCCGACACCGACGTGGTGATCGTGATCGGCTCGAACGACATCGTGAACCC